>JAGYNC010000064.1 GCA_018400135.1 Victivallaceae bacterium | reverse complement strand
CTTGGTTTCAAGGGCTGAAAGCCTGAAACAATCAGAGACTGGGAGCCGACTTAGGAAAGAGTGAGGTCTTGCGATTGATTTAAGATAATTCTTTGATGATAGAGTATATCGTTTGCTTATCTTTGGAAATGTGCAATATTACAGGTTTGACATTCAACATTTCACTAACATAAAAAAGGTAACATAACTATGCCACATTCAAAATCTGCGGAAAAAAGGTTGCGGACTGATGCCATTAAACGAGTACGCAATAAATCCTGTAAAAGTGCGTTGAAAACTTACGAAAAGAAATTTCGTGCGGCCACATCATCCGCTGATGGAGATCAAGCTGCTGATTTAATTAAAAAGTGTTTCAGTAAATTGGATAAAGCCGCAAAAAAAGGTATTATCCATAAGAACAAGGCCAACAACAAGAAGTCTCAGCTTAGCGCTGAACTCAACAAGATTGCCGGCAAGGCGTAATAATCACTGCCTTGTATTCTCGATGATAACTACAGCTCACCGCTATTCGTTCGGGAATTGTTCCAATTTTGTTTACATGAACAGTCCCTTAATTAATTATTAACCTCTTAGAATTACAGGAATTTCAGCCATGCCCGTAGACATCCTGGTAGGAACACAGTGGGGAGACGAAGGTAAAGGTAAATTAATTGATGTTTTGACCCGTGAAATAGATATGGTGGTCCGTTTTCAAGGTGGCAACAATGCCGGGCATACGGTTGAGATTGGCGATAAAAAATATGTGTTGCATCTGGTGCCGTCAGGTGTTTTTCGTCCAAATGTCTCCTGTGTTATTGGCAATGGTTTGGTAGTTGATCCGGTTGCGTTGCAACAGGAAATGCAGGCGCTTGCTGAACGCGGTCTGGACATTTCCGTGGTTGAACTCAGTGATAAGGCACACTTGATTTTCGAGTATCACAAATTGGCTGACGCATTAAAAGAAGAAGATTTGGAAGTAGGCAGAAAAATCGGTACCACTAAACGCGGTATCGGGCTGGCTTATGCCGACAAGGCGGCACGTACCGGGATTCGCGCAATCCAGTTGACTGATCCAGATGAATTGGAAGTACTTTTTCGAGAACAGGCAGAAAAATATAATGAACTTTTTGCTGATGCCAATTCGCAACTTATGGATGTCGAAGCAGAATGGCGTAAAGTAAAAGCCGCTGCCGCGTTTCTCGCTCCCCATGTAAAAGATACCGTGCTTACCGTTAATCGCGCTATTCGGGCCGGCAAACGCATTCTTTGCGAGGGAGCCCAAGGCGCCTTGTTGGACATTGATCACGGTACTTATCCATTTGTGACCAGCAGCAATACTACTGCGGGTGGTGCTTGCACTGGCGCGGGCATCGCTCCTAAGCATATTGGAAGAGTATGGGGAGTTATGAAGGCATACACCACTCGTGTCGGGGAAGGCCCGTTTCCGACTGAGCTAACTGATCATTCGGGGGAAGCTCTTCGTGGTGTCGGCCGCGAATTCGGGGCAACCACCGGACGGCCCAGGCGCTGCGGCTGGTTTGACGCGGTGGCGTCTCGTTATTCATGTATGATTAACGGAGTAGATAAACTGGCAATGACCAAATTGGATGTGTTGGATGGTTTGTCAGAACTGAAAATCTGTACCAGCTACGAAATTAATGGACAGATAACAGCTGATATGCCCAATGACGCAAAAACATTAAATGTTGTGAACCCGATTTATGAGAGTATGCCGGGTTGGCAATGTTCCACCGCCACTGCCAGAAGCTATCACGAATTGCCTGGAGCCGCCAGACGCTATCTTGAGCGACTTGCGGAACTTGTTGGTGCCGAAATTGCCATCGTATCGGTCGGCCCTAAACGGGATCAGACTCTTACCGTCCAAGCAATTTAATTATCAGATTTTTGACAAGAGTCAAGGGATTTTTTTATGCGGCATCGTCTTGTGCAAATTGGCGGCAGGCGGTTGCTTTATCAAAAATTGACAGATGGATTGAAATCACTTGATTGGCTGCAGATTATTCCCGTCGTCGTGTTGTTGATGATTGGCCTGTTATTTATATTCTCCACCGGGAAACAGATTGGTTCTCCGGTTGCATCGCAGTTCTGGATTCGACAATTGCAATGGATAGTGCTTGGTGGTGGTGTTTGGCTGGTTTTGCTATTGGTTGATTATCGGACGCTCAGGGTATGGTCGCCGTTTTTGTATTTGCTCTGTATTTTGTTATTGGTCATTACGCTGTTTTATGGCATCAGACTCGGTGGCGCCAGGCGATGGTTGTTGATTCCTCTACTCAATATTAGAATACAACCATCAGAATTCACAAAGCTGGCATTAGTGTTACTTGTGAGTGCGATTTTGTCAGTGCCAACGGCAAATGTCAACAAAATTCGTTATTGGGGTGGATGCCTTCTGGCGTTGCTGTTACCATTTGCCCTGATTGCTGCGGAACCGGATTTGGGTAGTGCTGTTATTTTGTTATCTCCGGTTGTTTGCATCATTTTTGTTGCCGGTCTTCGTTGGCGCTATATTATGACTTTTGCGCTATTGGCGGCACTTATGACAGCGGCTGTAGTGATTAACGAAAAAATGCAAATATACCCGTTGTTAAAAGAGTATCAGAAAGAACGTATTCTGACATTCCTTGATGCCGACAGAGACATTAGACATCGGGGATATAATCAATTTCAAGCTCGGCTAGCCGTAGGGAGTGGCGGAGCTTGGGGTAAGGGTTTTAGTCAAGGAACTCAACATACGTTGGGATTTTTGCCACAGACGGTTTCTAATAATGATTTTATTTTTTCAGTGATTGCCGAAGAGACAGGTTTTGCGGGGGGAGCAACGTTGGTGGCCATGTATTTTATCCTGCTATATTCTATTCTCCGAACCGCCTTTCTTGCGACCGATTTATTTGGTAGATTCGTGGCGTGTGGCTTAGCGGTGATATTTTTTTTTCACTCGTTCGTTAATATAGGTATGAGCATTGGTCTTTCTCCAGTCACCGGACTATGTTTACCGTTAGTCAGCTATGGCGGCTCTTTTATGCTGTTTGCTATGTGCGGGCTGGGAATTTTGCAAAGTATTTACCGGCAGAGGATACGGACATAAAGGGACGGTTGTTGAATATGAGGTGAGAGTTGCGATAAGGCGGCGCGAAAGAGTGTTGCTTGCTCGTTTTGCTGGATTAGTCAAATTTTAATGATGGGCAAACGTAGCCCGGGGAAGTTGGAAAATGGCTTGCAATAAACATAATAATAAGAAGTTAATAACCCCGGACTACCCGGGCGTTGAATGTTACATCATAAATCGCTTGCAACGTGAACTACCGGAGACAAATTACTACCACAACGTTCAACATACCCTTGAAACAATTACCGCAGTGGAGGAATTTGCCTATGCAATGTCGATAATTGGCAACGAGTTGATTCTGTTGAAAACTGCCGCGCTCTATCATGATACGGGTTACATTGAAACTTTTACCAATAATGAAACCGTTGGTGCAAAAATTGCTAAAGACACTCTGGGGCAATTTGGTTATTCTCCAGATCAGATTGCGATTGTTGCCAGGTTGATTATGGCAACTGACTTGACTCATGATCCAATTGACCGGTTTGAAGCGTTGATTTGTGATGCGGATCTGGAATATCTCGGGACTGACCGGTATTACGAATGCGCCGCGCTGTTGCGCCGGGAGCTGGCGGCGCAAGATCGGGATTTTACTGAACCTGAATGGTTGGATTTTCAGATAAACTTCTTGCAACAGCATCGTTTTTTTACCCCAATTTGTCGAGAAACAAGGGAACCGCTAAAAGAGCATTATTTGCAACAATTAATTAAGCTGAGGAGAAAATATCAATGAGTACACGCGCTGCTGTTGCCGGTAAAATAATCGTCGGTGATACTCGTTACGAGGTGGTTGAGGCAATCGCCGAAGGTGGTATGGGATCAGTTGTCAAGGCTCTTAAAAAAGGGGCTGACGGGTTCGAAAAAATCGTTGCCATCAAGATGTTGTTGCCATGTTATTCCACTGACCAAAAATTTGTTGGACGTTTTATTGCCGAAGCCAAACTGGTAGCTAACCTGGTGCATGAAAATATTGTGCAAATCTACCATCTTGATAAATTCCGGAATGATTACTATTTTGTACTGGAATTCGTTGATGGCGTTTCGTTGTTCGATTTCATAGAATTCCATAATAAAGTGCGCCTGGTGTTACCGACTAATCTGGCCATATTCATTGTTTCCAGAATTGCCCGGGGGCTGGCTTATGCTCATAGCCGTCATGATTTGAATGGCGAACCACTGAATATTGTCCATTGTGATGTTTGCCCACATAATATTCTGATTAATACTGAAGGATTGCCCAAATTAACCGATTTTGGAATTGCTCGTGCCAAAAATGTCTCAGGCGATGCTTCGCTGTCCGGCAAATTGCCATTTATGTCTCCTGAACAGGCCAACAAACGCGCGGTAGACTTTCGTTCCGACATCTATTCGCTTGGGGTTGTTTTGTTTTATTTGCTTTGCGGACGCAATCCGCGCAATATCAATGGATCGTTACGAGAAATACTCGAGCAGGCAAAGAGTAACTATATAAATTGGGATTGTCTTCCCGAGTCTCTTGATGACGAGATTTTAACCGTTCTTCGTATGATGATGGCGACTGATCCGGCTGATCGCTATCAGAACACTTCTGTTTTAGCACGTGACCTTGAATATTATATTTACAAAGACGGTTATGGTCCAACGATAGTAACTCTGGCAGAATACATGGCACAACAGATGCCGGCATTATTTAATGTGCCGAAATTACCTCCGGTGAAATCAAATACAGACACAGTCAAACTTTCTCCCATCGTGCCGGAAAAGACAGTAGTGTTGCCGGATAATTTTTTCAATACGGAGATTAGGGATGGTGACAAAACTGTTGTGATGCCAGAGGATACTGATTTTTACAGTAATGATGAGAGATTCACCGATGCCTGAAAACAATAGATGTTATCCCGTTCTCAAGCGTAATAAAGCTAAAATCATGCGCTTTTATCGAAACGATCGGGTGTTGAATATCGGTTTCACTTGGTGCGTTTTTTTTATAGTTTGCTATTTGCTGTTACCAACTCTGTTAATGTTTATTGCCAAGTTATTCGGTAATGTTGATCGAAAAACGATGTTCATCCCCATGTTGCTGTTACCGTCATTGCTGGTTATTTTGGGACTGTCTTTGCGTCTTTTTTTTGTTGCAAAGCCGGGAAAACTGGCATCAAAATTACATTTGGTGCGTTGGCAGAAGGGATTCCCGGTAATTGCGGGTGGCCTGGCTCTATTGATGTTGTTGGTCTCCGCTACTGTTACCGTGTTTTTTGAAGAAGTGCTGCAGCGAATGCAGATAAACGTTGATCCACCACCAATCTTGGAGTTGGTGATGAGTTGTGATGGCTCGACCCTGGTGGCACTGGGTATTGCAGTTGTTGTGTTGGCCCCGATAGCCGAAGAATTGATGTTTCGTCGATTCCTCTTTGGTTTTCTTGCAGCCAGGTGGGGAACCCCGGCCGCGCTGATTGTTGTATCCTTAGTGTTTGCTGCTGCCCACGATAGTTTGTTGCAGTTTCCCGGACTTTTTCTGCTAGGTATTGCGTTCCAGCTAGTTTACCTGCATTTTAGATCACTGTACCCGGCAATATTGATGCATGCATACAATAATGCCATTGCCTTTGCTTTAATTTTACTTATTAGATATGCGGACCTGCCGCTTTAAGAAGGATTCCATCCGGGGAAAATTTACATGACTTAAATTATGCCTGCGTCGCCATGGCAACAGCGGTGTCAGATTCGTTGATGGTGACGATGGCCGCGGCCGCGGTAACCGGATTGGTGAATTCGGTGAAGATCCCTCCGTTAAGCAGATGACGGCATAATTCTTCAGCAGTAACTGCCTGACAATTGGAATCCTTTTGGTTTACATCAGGTGAATTTTTTTCATAAGTCGACAGAAAAAAGAATGTCCCTGGCACAAGTTGAAATTCGTTGACACAGACACTATCGCGTCGCACCACCCCCAGCCAGCCGGTGGGAGTTTTGGAGTCGCCCACAGCGACAATACGGGGCGTATCATAAGCGTCCTTTTCATAATCCATCGCCAATAGTCCCAGCGCAATTGCATCGCGCGGCGGCATGCCGAGAATTATCTTTTCTGTAATCGGATCAGTATGTGAACCGTTGCTTGCCACCTGATAACGTCCGGCAGGACGAATGCAGTTGTAGGCAATATAAGGGTTTTTTTTCAGGTCTTCCTCGCAACCGGCACGGGGCACAATAGACACGGTTTGGCCGTTGCAAACCGCCTCGCGATTAGGGAATGATCGCGATGAAACCCGGTATGCTACCGCGTTTTTCCCTTCACTAGTCATACCCACTGCTACAATACGCCCTAAATACATGTTATTTTGTCTCCCAGGTTAAATCGTGCTTAAAAACTTTTTCTGTTTATGTTTTGTATGATAAAAATGCTTTTTGAGTTCAGACGCAATCGACTGAAATTAAGCCTGAATATATCTTAAATGTCCGGCTAAATCAAGAAAAATACGATTATTTCCCCGGAACAGGATGTATTGACGATGGGGCGTAAAGAGCAGGCGGTAAAATTAATAGGCAGCACTTTGCGAGCTCTCGAAAAACTCAATTTTTCGCATCGGGAAATGGGGATAATGTTTCAGTTGTTGCTTGCGGAACGGCATCAACGGCTTTCCAGCTTCAATATAGCTGCAACGGCGAACTTCTCAGATTAGAATAAGACTGATAGGGTGGCAGTGAATTTATCGTAAAACCGGGCGCGAAATATTTTGCCCGAACTATTTTCTGTTTTTTTTCAGAAGCGGCGCGGCATATTGTGCCTTGTGGTTTGCCAGACGGCCCGAGTCGATAAGTTTACGATAGGCGGCGCTATTAATATCTCTGGCCCCGCCGGAAGGTGGAGGTGAAGGTGGAGGTGGAGATGTGGGTGTTTCTGCCCCGGGGAGTTCTTCCTTTTGCGGTTGCTTGCCGGAGATGAAAGCGATAAAATTCTTTCCCGCAAGATTGAGCGTATCGACAATGCCTTTAGCGGTGTATGTGGCGCTGGAAATCGCGTCGGTTTCAAACGCGATTTTGCCGTTGCGACAGTTTTTGCCGACAAGCTCATGTTTGCTCTTCAGCGCCCGATTGAGATAATATGGCGTTTCCTGCGATGTCAGCACACTGAAATTCTTCAGTTTGCCCGTCGGGTCTATCAGGATCAGTATGGAGATAGGTCCTCTGAATCCCTTTATGTTGTTGGCAAAATCTTTGGACAGGAAGATATGACCCACAAGTTTGTTATTTTTCTCTACTTTGAAATAGCTGATTTTCTCTTGGTTGAGGTGTCCAGTTTGTTGTACCAGTGTGCAATCAGGCGCGAGCTGCGCCGCCTTTCTCATGAGTTCAGACTCTTCAGCATTCAATCCCAGCGTGAGGAAGAGCAGTAATAGGGACAGGGTGGTGCGTTGAAATGTTTTACAACCTGTTTTTAGCAGTGTCGGCAGGATCGAGAACAGCAGCAGCGGGAGACAGCCGGCTAGTAGAATAAGTAAAGAACCGCGTACCCCGACGGATGGCAGCAGCAGTAACGCGGCCGGGATGCCAGCCAAGGCGCCGCCGAGGGAGTCCGACAGCCAGAGTAGAAGCGAGGTGGTTCGTTCCCCGATAGCGCGTTGGCTGAAAACGTGCGCCGCTTGCGGCAGCCAAGCGCCGCTGACGCAACCGGCACCGAGAAAAGCCGGCAAAAACAACATCACGCTGATTTTATCGGTATAAGGAGCCAGCAATAACAGCAACAGAATAAACGCGGCTTCAATCACGGTTATAGTGGTGAAGCCGATGCGCCCGGGGTAACGTTGGTGAATGGTTTCGACGGCTTTGCCGCCAATAAAAAGTCCGAGCATAAACAGCGCGTTAAGGAGTCCGAAGTAGAGGAATAGCGAGCCGAAGGTGATTTGAAAGATAAACATCAACAGAATATTCATGCTCATGCCAATGACTGAAGAAAACCAGACCATGAAAATAATATCGCTTCCGGGCGGCAGAGTTTCAGCGTCCGCTTGCCGGTTTAACGCGGAGTTCTTGCGGAATAAACTCAAAGTTGTTCTTTTGATTGCGACCAGTGCCACCAGGACGATGCCGATGAACAACAGATAGCGGCAGAATTTCTCAAGACGGGAATAGAATTCGCCGCCACCAATGCGCCGCAGGAGCTGTTGCAAAGCAAACCGCGTCAATAATGGTTGTTGATCGGAACCGGATACCGCATGCGCGTCGCGAATCACCCGGCGATAAGCGTCCATCTGGAAATCCAACCGGAACGGATCAAAAACAGTGTAAAAATTTTCCGGCGGGAAGCGCTGTGTCAGTTTGGAGAAGCGCGACAATCGCGCTTGTAATTCTTCCGGCGAGACGCTCAGAAGTCCGCGTTTATTGGTTGCGTAAAATCTGGCGGATTCGCCAGGTTTGAGAATCACATGCGCGAATTCAGCCTCGATTGTCTGTAGCAATGAACCGCCGAAACGACGCAATTCCGAACTGATGAAATTCTCTCCGCCGGGAAAGTTGACCCCGATAACTCCGTTCGGTGCCAGCGCGGTTTTAAGCACACCGAAAAAATTCCGACTGAAGTAACGGTTCATTGCCAGATCTGATGGCGGTGGCAATAATAACAACACCAGATCGTAAGATGTGTTGTTGTGTCGCAGTTGAGCGCGGATGTCGGCGCGTGGAGTAATGAGTTTTGCCTGGTTTTCCGGCGAGTATCCGGGAATAAGGGTACGGACAGTTGCCGGGTAATCCGGATCAGCATCCAGCCAGACAACGCGTTCGATTTGATTAATGCGGCAAAGCTCCAGACAGAGCGACATGGCTCCGCTCCCGATTACCAGGATATTGCGGCTGTCCGGGTTTTGCGCCAGACTCGAAGCGGCAATTTCAAGGGCTGTTTCGCGATTCGGAAAGTTTTCACAAACTCCGTCCCAGCGAACCACCGTAAATTCGTTGCGATAATCTCCGAAAAGATAGCGGGCCTGCGGGGTGGCGAAACTACCCATGAACCGTCCTTCCGGCAGCATGCGGCGCCATTGGTCAAAGTCGCGCTGTTGTTGAATAGCAGCGCCATTCGCCGCAATAGCAATCAGGCCCAGCCCGATAACGGCGGTTAAAAGCGCGGCAACGGTTCTGATGCCGGCGGTTTTGTTCACAAAACTTAAATTATTGATGAGCGGAATAAAACAGAGCACGGCGCTGGCAAGGGGAAATATTGTCGCGTCGGGAGTTCCGAAATAGAGCAACAACGTAACCATCGCCGCCCCCGCAAAACCTCCAACTGCGTCGATAACGTAAACCCGGGCGGTTGGCAATGGCAATTGTCGCAGCCAGTTTGCCCCGGTCACCAGCAACCAGCCGGTGACAATGCTTACTGGCGCGTTGAAAACTCCCGCTGCCAGGGATAGTTGCTGAAAGGGAATAACTTCATATTCCGCGATTCCAAGCAAGTCCCTGGTGTTGAAGAGAAGGTGTTGCTGCAACAGAAATGCCGGAAGATAGATCAGTAGACAAAATTCAAAACAGCGCACGGTTAATCTGTTGACGAAGGGAAGCCAGCCAATAATGGCACCAACAATCAGCCATATCAACCAGGAAAAAAAGAAAATGCCGGCGGATAACTCGTTGCCCTGGAATACCGTCAAAAATACCCGAAACAGCAATGTCTGTGCCAGTAACCCGAAAAAACCGATGCAAAAAATTGTCAGTTGTGGACGAATTGTTCTCATATTATTCCCTGAATAAAAGGGTGTTCTGTCAAAAGTAATGCCTCACTCTTTGGGTGGGGTCGAACTTCTCATGACAAACCCTTTAAATAACTTTTTAAACCACTAATCTTCACTAATCCACCACTAACTTTGTTGCTGCCAAGCTGCAAGGGAAAAACATCCTGAATTATTGGTGTTTCATTAGTGTTAATCAGTTATATCAGTAAGTTATTCAAAAAAATTCAATTTGCAACTTTACAAATCTATCGAATGTCTTCTTAATTAAACAAGGAGAAAGTATAACCTCGGAATTAATAGTTTGACAACTTGTCAGGCGGCGCTATATTTACCTTGCAAAACTAAACTTGGAGTTTGAAAAAGCATGATAAAACGACATTATTTTGCATTGCTTTCGGAATATCTTGAGTTGTTTCCGTGTGTTGCGATTCTCGGAGTCAGGCAGTGCGGCAAGACAAGTTTATTGCGTGAATTGCCCGAAAGCTGGAAGCTTTACGACATGGAAAAACTTGACGACTACAATCAGGTTGCGCGTGATCCTGACTTGTTTTTTCGCCTGAATCCAAACCGAATTGCCATTGATGAGAGCCAACTGTTGCCGGAACTTTTTCCTGCCCTCCGTGTTGCAATTGACGGCGATCGTGGCAACACAGGACGTTTTGTTGTGACTGGTTCCAGTTCGCCGGCATTGCTGAAGTCCATTTCAGAAAGTCTGGCTGGCAGAATAGCCGTGATTGACTTGTCGCCATTTACACATACCGAGGCTTTCGATATTGACCCGTCCGGATTTTATGATCTTGTTTTGCAAACCAGAAAGCCTAATGACATTGTCAATGCGCTTGCCGCTCGTCTTGATGTACGGCAACTTCATGGCTACTGGTTTCGTGGCGGTTACCCGGATGTCTGGTTGAAAAACAGCCAGCGATTCTCCAGCGTATGGATGCAAAACTACCTTCAGACCTACATTCATCGCGATATCGCCAGACTGTTTCCAGGGATGAATTTGAGCAATTATCAGTTGCTTGTTCAAATGCTGGCTAATCTATCCGGGCAAATCATCAACTATTCGGAAGTCGCGCGAGCACTGGGTGTATCTCAGCCTACGGCGCGGGAATATTTTCAGATTGCCGATGGTTCCTTTATCTGGCGCAATATTCCGTCTTATGAAAAAAACGCGTCCAAGCGTATTGTTAAACATCCCAAGGGGTTTTTGCGTGATTCCGGTCTGCTTCATTTTTTGTTGCGTGTCAACCGACTGGATGACCTGATGGCGCATCCGGCAATGGGCAAATCCTGGGAATCAATGGTTATCGAAAATATTATTCGCGGCTTTACTGTTATCGGTAGTTCATTCGATTACTATTACTACAGAACCGGTGGTGGCGCAGAAGTTGATCTGGTGATTGAAGGTGAGTTCGGGCTACTCCCGGTCGAGGTAAAGTATTCCAATAAAATTTCACGCGGCGAACTGAAAAGCATCAACGGTTTCATCGACGAATACAAGTGTGATTTCGGTATCGTGGTGTCCAATATCGAAAGACCGTCTCTGATCACCGAAAAACTGATTGAATTGCCATTTGCCGCGCTGTAGTCCTGGATTCTTTAAGCGGGCACTTGTACCAATCCGTCTCTTGCGGTTCACGAGAACGGCAACGAGAGCGAGTAACGAGTAAAGGTAACCCCAATCGCTGACCGTGCTCGTCGTCGTTCTCTTCAACCGATTTCCGCTTTCAATTATTAGCATTGAATGTCCAAATCCGTGTTTGTCATTTGTTGACAAGTTTTTCTTAGTGGTTATGCGTTTTCCCGAAGACTTCAGCCTGAAATACTTTAAATTTGGCCTGTTTCCAGGCATCCTGCGGCAATCCTGCCTTCATTGCCAGATGTTGCAAAGTTTCCGTGAGAGTCCAGCCCTGCTCAGGAGCAACTT
>JAGYNC010000063.1 GCA_018400135.1 Victivallaceae bacterium | reverse complement strand
TTTTGAATCCACCGGATAAGCCAAAGCGTTTTCTCAACGTCAAAATGCCGCATGGGCAGAATGATTTTTAACAATAACCTAAGCTGCGATATCGTAATAGTTGGTGCTTTTTTCCCCAACCTGATTTTCGTGTGCCAGAGAAAGAAATGAGCAAGCATGCATGTTAATATATGGTGATGCCATCCAGGGAATTTTCGCACCTCATATTGATCCATGCCAAGCTCTGTTTTGGCCTCTTCAAAACATTGCTCTATGGCCCATCGGAGTCCGCTGAGCCATACCAGGGTGTTTAATCTTATGCTGCTCGTAGGATTTGAAACATAGAATGAATATCGGGGCTCTGCACCGAGAGTACGCCGAATTAACAGCCAAACTGTTTTTTCTGGAAAGCCCTCTTTGGAAATTACGACACGGCGTTTTGTAAATTCATATTCAATAGGGCCTTTGGTGCCCTCTGAGACTTTGCGCCGATACCAAAATGTGTTGTTCACGTTTATGGCAATGTTTTTAAATGAAACCGGCTTTTTGATTCATCAGAAAGGATCTTTTTGGCCCGTTTCTGGCCTTTATATGGATAGGTTTTTTCATCGACAACAGGCTGCCTTAACCAGCATAAGATGTCTTCTGGCATCTGCACCATATATGTAACACCTGTCAGGGAGTCTGCAGCCTCTATAAATTCCAGGCTATTGCCATAAAAGGCAAAAAATCAAACAAATATAACTTGCATTGTAGGGTTAAGATGTCAAGCTGAACTCGAATGGCTGTAGCACTTAAGTCAGATAGGTATCAATGCTCCCGAACCGATAGCCTTTGTTATAAGGGTGGATTTTTTTATGAGGCGTGGGTTATTACACTTAAAATTAAACTTTGCATGACAACTTGTTCTCTTGAGCGGGACTGGAAAGATATTCCCGTTATTATTAAATTGCTATGTAGGCAAATATTTGATATGATATCATGTTTTCATGTCGATTTACACTCTGGAAATGTTGTCGTTTGTTCAGAAGGTGTCACTTATATTCTTGATTTTGATAAAGCTACGATATGCCGCAAATGTTCACAAGATAAACTCCGAAAAAAATATGCCCGACGATGGCGAAGGGCTGTTTTAAAGCATGATTTACCTGCGCCATTAAACAATATCTTTCCCCAAAACCTCTTCTGCATATCAAACCGTCAGGCTTTTACAAAAAGTTTGAGTAACGTTATATAACGTTATATTTCGAAAGATAAGTTTATAGCGTTACCACTATAATATTCTAAAATTTCTATTTTCATGGCTTAATCGAATACACGTTCCATATTCTGCTTCAATTTCATGAACCGAATTATTTCCCGCCGATTAAAATCAAACTTTTAAATATTTTTATTAAATTTCAGTCAGTTATAAGCAGATTTGAATATCATCAGACGCGCCTCAATAACATGGCATAAATGATGCATTATGATCGACAGGAACAGGAAACAATGCAGATTCTCTGCAAATATTTAAATAGTGCAACAAAGGAGGATAAAAGATGCAAAAAAACACTCTCAAAATTTTCAGTATTCCAATTATTGCTTTTATTTGGCTATTGGTATTGGCTTGCCCGCCCTCGCTGGTTGCTGTAGAAATGACACTTCAAGAAATGATCAAGGCTGCAGGTGAGCTTGAAGTCGGTATGGATGGTCGTGCTCGCTACGAGGCCTGGGATGGGCTCGAACGGCTCGCAGATCAGGATTCAAACAGCTATGATTTTGCCAGTTACCGGATCCGACCCTATATCGGCTATCCCTGGGATAACTTGAAACTGTTTTCTAAATTTCAAGCGGCCGGAGCACTGGACCTCCCGGATGATGCCACATCCAGCCCTGGATTATCTTATTATTACTGGAGCGCGCCGGGTGATGATCCGAATACAACCGATATTATTGAATTATATCTAGAGGCTAAAAATATCGTCGTACCTGGATTCGGCTTCCGCATGGGTCGGCAAGGAATAAAAGACGGTGCTGAAGTTACTAATCCGGTCAAAATAGTATAGACATGATTTCATATTTACTGTATACTACTTCCATGAAAACAACAGACGGAAGAAAAATTAGCCCCCGGGCCATGGAAGAGATCCGAATGCGCGCCGTAGAGCGTGTTCAGGCTGGTGAAAGCCCTGAAACAGTTATCAAGACATTGGGTTTCGTCAGAGCTTGTATTTACAACTGGCTTGCCAGATATCGCGCTGGCGGTTGGGACGCTCTCAAATCCGGCAAGAAATCCGGAAGACCGCCTAAACTGGAGGGCTCTCAAATCAAATGGGTCTATAGCCTGATCACTGAAGGAGATCCCCGGCAGCTCAAACTCCCTTTTGCCCTGTGGACAAGAGCCTTGGTTGCAAAAGCCATCAAGGACAAATTCGGAATAAAGCTCAGTGAGAGTTCGGTCGGACGCCTTCTTCGTCAGCTTGGATTTTCCAATCAAAAGCCGCTTTATCGTGCCTACCAGAAGAATCCTGAGGCAATTGAGAAATGGAAGAAGGAGGTTTTTCCGGAAATAAAGAAAGAGGCCAAGAAAATTGGTGCAACCATTTATTTTGAAGACGAATCGGGGATTCGATCTGATTTTCATTCCGGAAAAACGTGGGCTCCTGTTGGTCAAACCCCTGAAATCGAAGCCACCGGTGCGCGCTTTGGTTTGAATATGATCGCTGCAATCAGCACGCTGGGGCAAATGCGGTTTATGGTTGTCAAAGGGAGCGTGGATTCCGAGCGCATTTGTGATTTTTTGAAAAGGTTGATGCATAACGCTGAAAAGCCGGTTTTTTTGATCTGGGATGGTCATCCAACCCACCATTCGCGGAAAGTTAAGCAATGTGTTGAATCCTTTGATGGAAAGCTCAAAATCTTTTTTCTTCCCTCGTATTCGCCGGAACTCAATCCGGCTGAACAGGTTTGGAACAATGTCAAGGAGCATGGCGCCGGCCGTGATCCTGTCTTTGGCCCCGATCAACTCAAGTCTGTGATGTTGAAATATCTTCGTCGACTGCAAAAGTTGCCTCGATTGGTTCGAAAATTTTTTGAGCACCCGGATTGTGCTTATAGTATTAGATAATGTCTATATACTTATGCTCGGATTAGTAAATACAATGACTTCGCTTGGAATCGGCTAAAGGAAAATCGATTGTCTGAACGCTTGATTGGCGGTTGGGACTGGTCCAACATGGGTCGGCGATATGACGCTGCAACTGTTTTTTATAATACTTTAGGTTACAACCTAAATTTTTTTGGGGCCAAGGCGCTTTCCGGCAGGTACGACTCTGACGGCGGTTATGATCAGTTAAATGATGTGTTTGTCTCAGGCGGGGCTTTAACCATCAAGAAAGATACCTTGTCGAATCTGAAATTCCGATTATTTGATTATTTCTATCGCGACGACCGGGATATAATTTCGAAGACAGGATTCATTCCGGGCGATAATTTGGAGTTAAATACCTTGGGAGCCAGTATTTTGGGCATTTATCCAAATGTGGGGGCTGGGGATTTGGATTTTATGCTCTGGGGCTGCTACCAAAGCGGCGATTGGGGAGATGATGATCAGGATGCGTATGCCGCATCGGCTGCCTGCCGTGACATGGCAGCCCTGGACCCGAATAGGGTTTGCTTATGCATCGAGAAATGACAATCCGAATGATAATGATAATGAGGCTTTTTTCAATTTACTACCTTCCAATCACAGTTACCACGGGGTTATGGACACCACCGCCTTTTCAAATATCTATGATCCTATCTGCAGCTAATATTGTCACCGACCGAAAGACCTTTGCTGCAGCTTGGTGGGCATTATTATTTGTTGGCTGAAGATGGTCGGGGATCAGACTACTGGTATGCTGGCTCTGGAGCCTATAATGAAGAACCCTTTGGTTTTAGTAGGTAAAATACCGGCGGAGATGACGAAATTGGCATGAGATTTGACTTATCAGCTGCATATCAATTAGCATCTAATTTGGGATTCACGGTCGGTTATGCGCATTTCTTCGGTGAAGATAATGAAAACAGAGGATAGTGTTATTGTGTTAGACTTACAAAAAATACCAGACAATTCAAATGGCCTTTATATCAAATGGGAGTTTCCTTGGAGTCCATTATTCCTCCGGGTTAACCCTACCCGATTTGTGGGCATGAGGAATGGTCAGATTATATAGAAAAATGCAGTAGCTGATATTTTTTGTAATTAATCATTATAATTCAAAGCTGGGCAAACACAGGGGGCTAATTTTGGCACAAATGCTTAAATTCATGGCTGTTCATCCTGTCGCAGAAAAGGATTGTCATTTTCTACAAAAAAAAATCCAAAAGATACTAAAAGGGAATTCTCCACTTTGGGTCAGAAGCTATCTGGATCAAACGACTGGCCACAGGTATTGCATCTGGTTGGCTTCTAATAAGACTGAATTGATTAAGATATTTAATGATTCTGGAATTCCCTATGAAACTATATTTCCGGTTGAAGAAAGGGTTCAGGATTTGTGGCAAGAAAAATGGGAACGTTATTTGGCAGCAAACTGACTTTCTATCGATAGAAGGCATATGCTGCCGACTTTTAGGTTTACGCGTTCTGCAAAGCAATACGGGGGGGGTGTATAGATTAAAAGACGTCTCCTTTTTCCATTGTTTTATCTAATTTTGCGTGCCTACCCCATTGGCTATTATTGGCACGGATCAACGCAGTTGACACGATTGATCAATATTTTTTCCAGGTATCATTCAAAGGGGAAGGCGTTGGCTTTGTAAAGATCGTTGCGGCGAAATTCAGACGGGAGATATGAAAAGGCTATCCTGGACAATAGCCTTGAAATACCTGCGGTACTTTGGTTTAAGCAGGCAGAGGACAGCGATGCTGCTTTTTATGCTTGCGCAATATTATAACAACAGACAAGCAAAAAGCAAATTCCACGCTGCTTAAAAAATATATAAATTTATGTCAAGATTGGATAAATTCTCAAGAATCCGCAAGCAAAAGACGATTGATATTATTTTGCTTATGATAATGGGGCCTTAATGTATCAAGGTTCGCCTTCTTTTCCAAGCCATCAGTTTTAATCCAATCTGCTGTCTTCTCCTCAGCCCGAGAAATTAATTCCTTTGTGCGTGTGAAATTAAACATGGAGACATCTAAAGGGCAGAGTGGTGGAAGTAAATGAATTTCCACTGCCTTCTCGAATTTTTCGATATCAAGAGCAAGCCGATGTGTAATTGCGATGCTCATTGTCTGTAAAAGCATTTCAACAAGCCCCTTGGGTGGAGTTTTACGGGCACAGCAAATACCAGTCGGAAATACAAAAATGCGTTTTGCACCTTGTGTGATGGCAGCAGAAATAGGTGTATTATTGGTCACACTACCATCAATCAAATATAAATCTCTGTAATTGACCGGCGGAAATATTCCCGGAATAGCAGTTGTTGCTAGAAGCGCATCAACAACATGACCTTCGGATATTATGACCTCATGGCCGTGAAATAAGCTGGTTGCAATAACTGAGCAAGGCAGTTCAGTATCTTCCAGGCATTGATGGGTGAAATTTTGCCGTATCAATTTATTTAAGGGCTTGGGACTGCAAATGTGTTTTCTAGATTGGATCAACCCGAAAAATGTCCGAAGAGGTGGCATTGGAAATATATTTTGTCGCTTGATACCGAGCCATATTTGTTCCAGCCGTAAAACACCATTTCGAGTCGGATCAGAAGCAAAAAAAGTAGCATTTAGTGCTCCGACAGAAGAACCGACCAAAAAATCCGGGGTTATGCCGGTTTCTATAAAAGCCTTCAGCATGCCAACCTGAACCGCACCCAAGCTGCCGCCGCCGGCGAAAACAAATGCAGTTTTAGCGTTTTTTATTTTTTTTGACGCCATCAAGTCCAATAATTACCTCTTATACTTTTAATATTTTATAACCTTTTCGAAGAAATACATTACCCTAAATCCGTCAACTTAATAATTTATTGATTTTTAATATAATTTTTTTTAGAAGCATGATGTCATTATCATTTGGATGGCCGGCGGCAGTCTCCGCATCGGCAATCCAAGCCGGTGGTTGCGGCTTAGCGATCAATTTCTCCAAAACAGTTTGACTGACTTCCCCTTGACAGTTGAATTCACCGACAAAATGGCCGTTTTTAACGGTTGCTCGGGCGTAAGCCATTGCCGCATTAACATGTTCTGAACCAATGGCCGCTCCGTGTGTAGCAAACAAAAAAACCTTTTGACCATTAATCTTAGGAAGATAATCTAATGTATCGGAATCTGGCTTTCCGCCTTTCACCCAGAATCCAATAGCAATGAAATCATACAGGTCCGGTTCAGGCGCTTCCTTTATAGGATAGATCGATTTTTCGCCTGATAAATCTTCAAAAATTGCATCTGCAAGTTGTTTGGTATTGCCTGATTTACTTGAATAAATGACAAGTGATCGCATTTTTTGACTCCCTTCAGCCCAGAAGGGCTGTGAAAACAATTTAATAAATGCCAGCTCGTTTAAAGCCGCAAAAAAAAGTATAGTTACAACTGTTTGTTGAAAACTCGCAATATTTACTGTCTATAAGTTTCCGTCCCAACTCATAAGTTTACAAAAAGTGTGCCAGTTAAGCATGCTGCTTTTTAAATGCCCTTTAAATCGGTTAAGAAAAGCCAAGGCATCATAAAAAAAGGCTTTTCATTCTACTGATGCGATTCCAGAAGAAAATTTAAAATGATAAATGATATCAGTAAGGCATGGTAACGGCAATATTGCGAACGTTATATAACGTTACTTTTCTTATGCCTCAAACTGTTATTAAGTTCAATATTTGAAAAAATTGAAAGTTCTCGAAAATCTAATTGAAAAATTATGACCAAATTGTGTCCATTTTTACCGATTTTCTTTTATTTTTAAAAGAATTCTGCATCCAATCCCGCCGCCGTTTTTTTCTTTTGTCTTTTGAGGTTGAATTCTTTCCTCGCGTTTTGGAGCCTATGGTTTAAGGGCAGTATTGCAAAACCTGAATGAAGAAAAACATTTAGGCTGATAAGCTAAACTTTTGGGCCATAGCAAGACACTGATCCGGATGGCACACAATTTGGTAATCCAAAACAGGATCACAATAAAATAAAAACTCATCATTTCGGCATACCGCAAAATCTTGTGTATTGGGTTGTAAACGGAATACTGCATCAATCTTTTTCCTGACTTCATGTTTGAAAAAAACTGGAAAGTAATGTAAGCTATCTTCATCCAGCAATAAAAAACCCGCAAGCGAAAACCTTACGGGTTTTATTTTGTTATTGCTGTTAAATTAATTATAACAGTATATGTCAGGCAATTGATCTAAGCCGCATATACCAAAGGCCTGAACCGAGTAATAGTAAGGGGAAAATGATCATGCCCCATTCAGACAGCGTAGGAATGCTGGCCGGCGGGTCCCGTTTAAGCAGAGGGATGTTGTTGTTGAGAATCGTCGGCGTATCTTCTTCAATGACAAAAGAAGTGTACCACGGGTTACTGCCGCATGAGGCATCGGTTAACACCCCTGTCAATCCGTTTTCATCGGCTCCTATAACGTAGGGATCAGGCGTTGTAATGCCGCTCAGCACTCCCGATGCGGGGCACGCCGGGTCGATCTCATAACCCGCGGGGGGTGTGATCATCAATTCGTATGTGCCGGTGCTGCTGGTGATAAAACGGTAATCCCCCTCTGTTCCGTCCCTTAATATCGTTACATCTGTACCGGGCGTCACGGTGACATGTCCGCCGGCTATAATTTCACCAGTGCCGGAATCGTAAAAATACCCGGTGGGATCGTAATCCTTGTAGTCCGGGATTCCGTCACGGTCACGGTCCCCCCTGCCTTCATCGGCGTCACTGATGCCGTCGCCGTCGGAATCCTTATCAAGGTAATCGGGGATACCGTCGTGATCCGTGTCGCCATCACCCTCCACGCTGTCGATGATACCATCGCGATCCGAGTCCTGAAATTCAAGAGCCCCCATGTCAACGCCATCAAACCATTCGCGCGTATACCCCTCACCGCGCTGATCGAACAGTGCACCAGGCTCATTGCTGCCCGCGTCGATGGCCGGGCTGCCGTCGAGCAGGGCGTGTGTCTGAGTCGGGCCGCCGTTGTCGGCCAGCGGACCGAGCAGCGGATCGGTGCCGACGATGTTGCCGTCCGTGCCATCGGTCAGGCCGTGGCCGCCGGTGGCGGTTTCGACGAGCGAGTTGCTGACGACAAGCGTGCCGCCGCTGTTGACGAGGTTCACGGGGTAGGCGTCGCCAACGTCGCTCTGGACATTGCCGCTGAAAATCGAGCTTTCAATGGTGTATGTGCCATTCTGGACGATCACGCCGCCGCCGGCATTGCCTGCGAACGTGCAGTTTTGGATGACGGCGTCGCCGCTCTCTATGTACAGCCCGCCGGGCGTGGGCGTGGCGATGTTGTACACCGGCCAGCCGCCCGTGTCCGTACGGTGAACGGCACCGAGTCCGGCGTAGGTGGTGTTGCCGGAGATTGTGCTGTTGCGCAGCGTGAGCGAGCCGACGGTGCCGTAAATGCCGGAACCACCGCCACGCCTCCCCGTAATATCCGGCTCGTAATACTTCGGAGTGGCCGGGGATTCCTCCACACCGGTGTATTCCGGGGTCATATTGTCGCTGATGGTGCAGGCATCGATGGTGGCGCTGGTGACATTGTCCAGCCAGATGCCGGCACCGTAGTAGTCCACGTTTCCGCCGCCCCACTTCGCGCCCTGGAGCGTGGAGCAGGTATTGCCGCTAATGATGGAGCGCTCCACTGTCAGATTGTCCCCCGCGACTCTCAGTCCGCCGCTACCGGGCGCATGGTTGTGCGTGATGCGGCTGTCGCGGACCGTTACGGCGGCCGCGCCACTAACGAGGATGCCACCTCCTGTTCCCGCCGCTACCATATTGCCCGAGACGGTCGAGTCCTCGATGACGAGATTGCCTTCCGCATCGTTGAAATAAATGCCGCCGCCACCGCTGGCATCCAGGGCGGGGTCGAGGTACTTCTGCTCCCCAAACTTCCCGATATTATTGCGGATGCTCGTGTTCCGAACCGTGAGGTCGCAGTGGAGGGCGCTGATACCGCCTCCGTAAATGAAATAGCCGCTGTTGCCGTGAATGTCGCAGTCTACCACCTCGGCACGGATGCCCAGAAATGTGAGCGGGCCGCCCTGGGCAAGACCCGGCAGGCGGTTGATGTTGTTCTTCACCTCACACCCGTGCAGGACCGTTTCACCGTCCAGGGCAAGAATGGCGTTTCCCAATTTCGGCACCGACGAGTCTCTGATGACGCAGTTGAGCATCTCCAGGTCTTCGGCGGTTGTGATTGTTCCAAACGCATCAAACTTGTCGGCCAGTCTGCCATCCGTCACCACGAGACCGTCCAGGACGACATCGACGCAGCTGGCGTTGCCGTCATCAATATTGAATATGGCATAATTTTGGTTGCCGCTGATCGTAATATCGGGCGTGCCGTTGTCATCGAGGTCGCCGTCGATGGTCAGGCCCTTATCAATCCGGATTCCGGGCCCTCCCTCGCCTTCCGGACTGCTGGTCAGGGTAATGGTATTGCCGGCCAGTTCGGGGGCAAAGGTGATGGTGTCGCCCGCGGCGGCGTCCGCGATGACCTGGCGCAGGGAGCCTGCGCCGCTGTCGCCGGTGTGGGTGACCTGCGTGGCTGGTGCGCCGGAGGCATCGATGACCGCCAAGCTGAAGGTGTCGCTGCCCGTGGTGCCGGTCGTGTCTTCGGCGGTGACCTCGATTTCGAGGTCGGCAACATCTGCCACCGTGGGCGTGCCGCTGAAGGTATCGCCGGCAAATCTCAACCATGTCGGCAGCGGGTCGCCGTCCGCCAGGGCGGCGGAATAGACAAGGGATTCGCCGTCGTCGAGATCGTCAAAGGCATTCTCGCCAATCGTGTGCGTGTAGGCGATTCCCGCGTTGGCCGTCTGGTCGGGGAGCCCGTCCACCGCGAATGGCTCTGCGCCGTGACGGTTTTCGAACCAGTTGATACGCCGGGCCACGCGGCAGGCGGAGACGACATCGAGGTCGCCGTCACCGTCGATGTCCCCGGAGCGCATGACAGCGCGGGTGCCTAAAATGCCGTTATAGACCACTTCCTCATGTGATTCGAAGCTCCCCGTACCGTTGTTTCTGTGCCACCACATCCCGTTGAGCTGCCCTACGTTTCCGCAGGAGAGGACATCCAGATCGCCGTCGCCGTCCAGGTCTGCGGCCACCGCCTTGTCGCCACCTCCGCCGGCAGGAGGCACATTAACCGGTTGGTACACCGTCTGGGCGGCGCTGAAACTGCCCGCACCATCGGTGTTTTCATACCACTTCACTCCTTTGCTACTGAGAAGAAGATCGAGATCGCCGTCGCCGTCGAGATCCGCAGCCTCGACGTTGTCTGCGAGATCATGTCTGACTGCATCCACCGCCTGTTCGGCGCCGAAGCTGCCGGCGCCGCTGTTGGGATACCAGACGAGCCGGCCGTCCATTTTGGAGAAGGCGATGATGTCCGGCGCCCCGTCGCCGTTGAGGTCCGCCGCATTCACGGCCGCGGGACCGCTCAGGCTGCCGGCGCTGACCACCTTGCGCTCGCTGAAACTGCCGCCGCCCTGGTTCTCGTGCCAGGCGATGGTGTCGTCGTAAAACGAAGCGGTGACCACATCGAGATCGCCGTCGCCGTCCAGGTCGGGCAGAACCAGGTCCCGGGCACCGGCCGCATTGGTGGTGATGACCTGCTGTGAGCCAAAGTTGCCTGTGCCGTCGTTGGCGTACCAGGCGATCTTGTCGTCACCCGCGGACGCGGATGCCACATCCAGGTCACCGTCGCCGTCGAGATCGCCGACCTGGACCCGGGTGGCCCCCGCCGCGTCGGTGGTGATGGTCTGCGCAGGGCCGAAGGTTCCGGCGCCATCGGTGTTTTCGTGCCAAAGAATCGCGTTGTCCGGGCGGGAGGCCGCAACCACATCGAGGTCGCCGTCCCCGTCCAGATCGGCCAGTCGAATATCGACCGGTCCGCCGACCGAGTCGCTGACCGGCTTGGCATTGTCGATGCCCGAGGTGATGTAACCGCCCCCATTCTCGCCGAGTGCATTTCCTGTGTCCCAGGCCATGCCCATAACCATAATCAGAAAAACCAATAAAAACCTGTGCCACGAGAACTGCTCCATACTCATGCTGCCTCCGAGCGAGGGGTCGACTCTTTCCGTCAACCGTCATATAAGAATAATCATTAACAATCTTTCTTAACCAACGACTTGCAGTAATTACTTTTTTAGTGCTTATCTGTAATGAGTAAAACTTGCCACATTAAACATATTGCCCATGTACGTTACAGTTGAGATGGAAGTTGATGAATACGAACATTTCATTGCAATCTTGTCCCATCAAAACTCTTTAATGGAATTTGAAAAAATACAAATTTAAGCGTTGAAATGCATTTTAGCCTTTTTATCAATCTACTTTGGGTGTTCTTTCCTTTATATCCTGAATCCGTGAAGTTTAAAGCGTCCTAATATTGAAAAATCATTATATTTACGGTATATTAAGCTCATCTTGCCTGGAACTAATTTTTCACCCACAGGGTGCAGGAGGTAGATGAGAATGAAAATCGATTCAGTCGCCCATAGTAATGAAGCCTGTATCGCCCGGTGGAAGGCATCAAGGCGCCGGTGCGCATGGTTTTTGAGGTTACTGAAATAAAGAGCAAAGACGGACA
>JAGYNC010000062.1 GCA_018400135.1 Victivallaceae bacterium | reverse complement strand
CACTCAGTTGCTGTAAGTCTGGTAAAAGATTATATCAATAAATTCTACGCTGATAAAGAGAAAAAATTCTTGTCGAAATATTTAACCTACGATTTACTAGACCATGAAGCTCATGCAGAAATGTTTCCGGCTTCACAAAAGTTGATTGTTAAAGTACCAAAGGAACATGAGGCATTTATAAAGGAATTAGAAAAAAACATTAAAGAAATGTATGAAAATGATACAAAAATTCTTCCATCCATACATTTTGACAAGCATTTATACTCTCCCATTGCATCTATTGCAAATGGGAAAAAATACAGGGAAATCAAAACTGTTCCAACTCGCTTGAATGAGGGAGAAAGAGATTTTCTGAAGCATTTGCGGGAATTTGTAAAAGAAACCACCGTGTTTGAAGGAAAGGATTTGTTTGTTCTCAGAAACTTATCAGTGAAGGGGATTGGATTTTTCATGGAAAGTTCATCCTTTTATCCAGATTTTATTTTATGGGTAGTGGATAAGAAAAAGCAACATATTTACTTCCTTGACCCCAAAGGTATTTTACTTGGAGACAATCACTTTAATAATCCCAAAATATTGTGGTGTAAAGAATCTGCGCCGGAATTAGGACAAAAAATTCAACAGGAATTAATCAAAGATAAAAAAGATATTTCCATTTCAGTTTCAGCTTTTATTCTGTCTTATACAGCATTTAACGAGGTGAGAGACAGATGGGGAGAAGGAATAGGAACAACAAAACAAGCGTTTACAGACAACAATGTTCTGTTTATTGAACATAACAAAGATTATCTGATTAAGATATTTGAAAACCTGAAACAGTGAAAGATAAACAAATTTGCAACAAACGGCGCGAAGCGCCTGAAGATAAAGGCATTCAATGAAACTATTTGATACTCATTTCCACTACAATGGCGAGTCCTCACCTGCCGAATATTGTGCCGACTTGGCCTGTCCGGAGCTGGTTGGGATGATCGCGTGCGGAGCAGATTTCGACGAAAGCCGCAAGTCACAAAATTTCGCCGAACCCATCGACTATGCCTGGTTTGCGGCCGGAGCGCATCCACACTCCGCAACTGATTATGTCAAGGATATATCTTGTTTCGAGGAATTCAAAGATCATCCCAAACTGGTTGCAGTTGGTGAAATCGGACTGGACTTTTTCTACGAATATTCGAAACGCCGAACCCAGTACGCGGTGTTCGAACGCTTTCTCGAACTGGCGCTGAAATGGCAGTTGCCGGCAATTGTCCACTGTCGGGATCAGGAGAATAAGTTTGCCGCCTATCATGACTGTTATACGCTATTGCGAGATTTCCATGCCGACAAAGGAAAATTTGTTCTTCATTGTTTCTGCGGAACCCCAGACTGGGCGGAGAAGTTTCTTGAACTTGACGCGTATCTTGGCATAACCGGTATTGTTACTTTCCCGAAAGCCGATAATGTCCGGGAAACGCTGAAAATTATCCCCGATGATCGGTTATTGCTGGAAACAGATTCTCCCTACCTGGCACCGGTTCCGTATCGCGGCAAAACCAATCACCCCGGTCATATTGTAGAAGTAGCGGCCAGGGTTGCAACCGAACGCGGCAGCAGTACTGAAACTATCGGGGCCATGACTACCGCTAACGCGTGCAGGTGCTTTAACCTTAAAAATAGCTGAATTTACAATTGGCTATTTATTAGTAATCCCTCACTCTTTGGGTGGGGTCGAGGACCCCGAACCAAAGGAAAGAGTGAAGCCTTACCTTTATTATTAAAATTTTAAGTATGGTTGCAATTTTTACTGTTTTTTTTTTGGTTTCAGTGTACTTTCTGAGTAACACTCAATCAACTAATGCTCTGTAAAATTTCAAGTAGTAACAATCAGCAAAAGATAAAGGATGTTCGCACAGTGAGCAAAGAAATCAAAAGCAATCTCTACCGTGACGCCGGAGTGGATATTGATCTGGCACAAAGCCTTCTCAAAAAAGTCAAACAAAAAATATCTTCCACCAAACGACCCGAAATGCTTACGCCCATCGGTGGCTTCGGCGGCTTGTTTCAGATCGATTTGAGCAAATATCGCGAACCGGTACTGGTTTCAAGCATTGACGGCGTCGGCACTAAATTAACTGTGGCAATGATGACGGAGAAATTCGACACAGTCGGACACGACATCGTTAATCACTGTGTCAACGACATCGCGGTTCAAGGTGCCGAACCGCTCTACTTTATGGATTATATCGGCATCGGCAAGTTGAGAAGTCCCTTGTACGAACATGTGCTTGCCGGCATAGCCGATGCCTGTAGCGAAGTTGGTTGCGCCGTGCTCGGCGGAGAAACCGCGGAAATGCCGGGCATGTATGGCAATGATTTTGATTTGGTGGGTGTCATCACCGGCGTGGTTGAAAAAAACCGCCTTATTACCGGAGAAAAGATCAAACCGGGCCATACTGCTATCGGTATTGCCTCCAACGGCTTGCATACCAATGGATTCAGCCTGGCCAGGAAAATTTTGTTCGAAAAATGCGGTTATCAGGCAAACTCTCGACCAGCTCTACTTGAAGGCGTGACTGTTGGCGAGGCCCTGCTGAGGCCTCACACCTGTTATTGGCCGGCCATCAACAAAGCCGTGCAATCATCAGATGTCCGGATTGATGGCATGGCACATATCACCGGCGGCGGCCTCTACGATAACGTGCCGCGTATTCTGCCGGCAGAAACTGATGTCGAATTCAATCGGGACGCGCTCCCGGTACCCTCAATTTTTAAACTGATAGTCGAAAAGGGCGAGGTTGATGTCGTAGAAGCTTACCGGGTATTCAACATGGGTATCGGTATGGTCTGGTTTATTCCGGCAGATCAGGCAGACGCCGCAATATCAATTTGTCGTGATTGCGGCTTTAACGCCACGCGTTGCGGCAGGGTACTCCACGGCAGCGGCAAAGTGCGGATACTTTGACCTGAATCCGTGAGAAATTCAGTGCGGCGCAGGTTTGATATTCAACCCACAAAATAAAATCACAATCACTTATCGTTGGAGATATAAATGAACTGGCAACGTTCCGGCAATTGGTTAAAATCCCTGCTTGAAAAACCGTTGGGCAAAGCAGTCGCCGCTGTAGGCGGAATAATGCAACAAACCACGGGAAAAGAGTCAAATCGAATAGGAAATGCCGTTATCGCTCTGATGAAAACGGTCATTTGGGCCAACGGCCAACCAAATGAACGAGTGATCAGTGAATTTCGCGACGTCGCGGGAAAATTCCTCTCTCCTTCCCAAATTAAGACTTTGCTTGACGACCTTATGGTCAAAGAATCGATTGATTTAGACGAAACCACTGCTACTCTGAATGAAATAGATTCTGAAAAAAAAACAGACATTGTCCGGATGCTGATTGCTTTAGCTGTCTCGGGAAATAAGCTCTCAGACAAGCAACGACAATTAATTGAACACATCGCAAAATTGTTGGAAATTGACCCGGAAACACTGCAAAATTTGTTTGATGAAACTATTAAAACCGAACAAAGTCGGCAACGTCTCATCAAATCCGGTGCCGGCTTCCTAGTTGCGTTGATTGTTATTGTAGTCTTTATCCTTACCGCAACGTTGCTTAAATCCGTAATCTTTGGCTTGATTCTGGCTTACTTTTTTCTGCCCTTCGAAAAATGGTACGAACAACAGCTTACCGGCAGCAGATTTATTATTCGCATATTAGGAAACTTCGGCAGGTTGTTCAAGCCGTTTAACAAGTTATCGCGACTAATGCGACCACTCTCCAACCGTCGTGAATTATCAACAGATGAAATTGCCGACCGCAAAAAGCAGTTGTTGGTTTCCAGAGCAACTACGCTGACTGTATCTACTGCCGTTATTGTTCTGCTGACTATTGGAGTTGTTCTTTTTCTGCTTTCCGCCTCTTATTTTGAAGGAGCTGGCCGGGCAATAACATCATGGGTAAAACAACAGAACCAACAAACCTCTAAAACGTCAACAGCTACCGAGACACCCGCTACTGTCGACAATGACAAAAAGCAATTGGAACAAGAAAAGTTAACAGCTGACATGCAAGAGCCCGTAGCAGCGACCAAATCAAACAATAAAAACGACCACGGGTTATCAGTCATACGCAATCTAATTACCGAGCTGGAAAAGCTCAAGCCAAAATTTGAGGAATTGCCTGCAGTTCGCTGGGGTATAAATCAGGTGTCCATGTTACTTAACGATCCGGCAACACAGCGCGAGGTAGTTGCGCTGGTATTAAAAAAAACCGGCGGCATTTTTGCCTTCGCCGCCGGTTTAATTTCATTGATAGTTACCCTGTTACTTAACACATTGCTGACTTTTTTCTTCTTCTCATTGTTTCTTAACAAAATGGCGCTTTTTAATGCTGACAGGGGAAATAGTCCTGACGTCAGTGGCTATCTGGTAAGTACCATATTCAACGGCAAATGGTTGCCGGGTGCAGATGAAGCTTCAGCACGCGAAGGACAACGTATTATCGAGGAGGTAATCAATAAATTAAAAACCTGGCTGAAGGGATATGGTACACTGGTGCTGCTTGATATGATACTTTACAGTAGTGCCTTTTATCTACTCGGGGTGCCATACTGGTTGCCTCTCGGATTGATTGGCGGATGCGGCATCCTCTTGCCATACATCGGAGCTGTGGCAAGCGGTATTCTTACCATTCTGGTAGCATTAGCAGCCGGCGGCGACAACGTTACTATGTTGCAGATTGTCGGCATTGTGGGTTTTTACGCATTCCACAACGGAGTTGTCGAACAATTCTTCCTTTATCCGCGGATAATTGGCAATTCACTGGGACTTAGTACGCTGGAAACCATAATCGTGGTATTGCTCGGAGGTATTTTTGCCGGTATTACCGGAATGATCTTCGCAATTCCAACTGCCGCCGTCCTCAAATATCTGGTACCCCAAATTTACTTACTGAATCGAACCGAAGATACAGGTTAAAATATCAACTTGGCTCGGGGGCAATACTACACAGCCTCGACGTTCCTCCTCGGGTGTCGTATCCTCGCCCCCCAAAGGCTAAGGGATTACCCTCTTCCTTCGGACAGGATTTAATTTTCGCTGTCGGGATCAAGCAAAACAACATTTTCTCCAAGCCTGAAAGTGGTGGTACTGATCTGCTTGACAGACATTTCCGGCAATACCTTTAATGGGAACTTGGCATCAATGATAACATCCAATGTTCCATCGTCCATAGTTTTCCATTTTACCCGGATCTTACCATAGTTGGTAGGGATTACGACCTCGGCCCAACTCAGTATTTCAACGTTCGGATTGAAATAGATAGTTGAATAGCCCGGCTCTGCCACCCTAACTCCGGCCACCTCTCTAATAATAAATACATTAGGAACAATGGTATTACCACCGTGAAATCTTGTGGAGGCGATTTCAACGGCATCCGGGACGGTTTTCCAGGCCATGACATCGAGATTTATTCGTTGCAACCAATATTCTTTGAGGTAGTTAATTCCCCACTCCGCCTGATCCATGGCAAATAAGGTTTCGAGAAAAAGATAGTTGAAGTATCCTCCACTAGTCTGTTCAGGAAATTTTGCGAATGGAGTTTCGGCATCAAAAAATTTATAAAAAATATTTTCAAACTCTTGTGGCGGCGCAACCCCGGAGTAGAGCGCGGCAAAATTGGTGAAAGCGTCAGGTCCGCCGTGCGGTACGCCATCAACTGATCCCTGAGCAAAAAGATGTGCTTCAGCAAGCCAATTGTTTCTTTTTAAGTTTTTGGCTACTTCAGAAGCTAGCCTGAAACACTTTGTTAAAGTTTCCGGGCGATTTGCCGATCGATAAGTTTCTGCTGAAGAAAGGAGAAAACGGCAGTACATGCTGTTAATGTCCGTGATCGCTCCACGGCGGTTTTCAACATTGCGGTTGAGTGATTCCCCAATATTGAATTTCTGATCAATATCCAACAACAACCCGGCTTCGTCATCTAAAAGTGATTGAAAGAAATCAAAAAGCAAATCGAGATGCGGTAACATTTCGTGCAGTAAACTCTCGTTGCCACTAGCTTTATAATGATAATTCAACCACACCGGAAAGAAAAACAGATGATCCAACTGCAGACGTAGCTGTTTCCCGAAAGTCAAAGCCGGGATATCACCGTTTTCAAACTGGACTGCGGCAAATTGACGTAATCGAGTTTCCGACAGATAGTAATCACCAAAAACAGTAATCATATTGCACGCGTGAATATAAGCATCCGTCATATAACAGGAATCGGCCGGAATCTGACCGTGATGAAAAGAACATGCGGTGGAACGCCTGAGAGATCGCTTGCCTGTTTCCCATATCACATTTAAATCTTCGTCTGAACACCGGAATAAGGTTTCGTTTCGCTGCGCTCTTACTGTTTCATCAAATGTCACCTGATTGACTTTTATATTTTCATCGCTTATCACGGCATTTATTAATAAATAACAACACTCACAGGGTTTGAACTTGAGATAGCGGTTGATGCCCTTGCGGCATCTGATGGTATGGGTTGTTCGTTGACCTTCCTGACCTGCTGGTATGCCGTTTTTCTGGCGAACATACCCCGTAGTAAAATGAATAATGTCATCGGTGGAAGCTTCAATTTCGATTCGCACGAATCCATAGCGCAAACAATCAAGCTTGTATACAAGATATTCACCGGCCTTTAATGTTGTGTCAACGGTTTCCGTGTTTTTCTGCAGGGTTGCATTGGCAAGCAATACTGTTCCGGCAGGTATTTGCTCTATAGTCGGCCGGTAAGGCTTAGAGTAAAGGCGTTCGAATTGCAAAGACGGAGTTGCTTGTTGAAGTGGCAGTTTTAGCGGGCCGGCAATGTTCCAGCACGATGGGGCATCTTGAATCGTATCCTGGAAGAATCGTATATCTTGTTGTTTGTGCTCTGGAAACAACAAAACAAATCCCATACTATTTTTACGAAAACGTTGGATAACAAGAAGCCGGTTCCAGCCACTTTTAATGTGAAGGTGCGAAGTAACACTGCTGCTTCGCATTCCGGGAAGATTGTTTTTGTCGGCGTCCGAAGCCAAATTACTATTAACCAGGCGATTGTTACAGAAAAATTTGTAAGGGTCATCGGCATGAATTACTACCTGGATAAGATTGTCTTCTTCACTAAAAAAGAACGTTGTTGCCGCATAAACTCCTTCTTCTCCTTGTATGATATCGTCAAAAGCCACATGACTTGATGCGCAATCACATTCGCATATTCCCCGCTCGATAAACTGAAAATTACGTGGCTCCTCCAACGCGTTAGGCGCCAGAGGGCATATCTCAAGTTTACCTCCGTAATGTTCGATTGATTCGACAACACAAGCCTTATCCCATTTTGTCGGTAGTTTGAAGTCGGCAGCATCCCATCCTGACGGATAAGCAGCAAAATCGACACACTCGATTTTTCCTCCTTCAAATGATTCTTGCGGACGAGGAAAATCGAAACAATCCCCATCGGTCACATCCCAGGTTGGATCGGAACACAACAGTGTTTTATTGTCGACGTCAAGTTGACACCAGATTCCGGGGAAAGAAGATTCTCCGGCATGGTCGAAATGACGAGGCCCGGTATAATGAGCAACAACAGCAATAACGTTGTTGCCCGGTTGCAGATAGTAAGAAACATTATATTGATCAACATACGAGTAATTGGCATCATTATTATAGCGTGGGCCGTAACCGACAAAGCGTTCATTGATGAAGAGCTGATAAATACAGTGGGCGCTAATCCACAACTCGCCTTCAACGCCACTGTAATCAAGGATAAATTCCTTGCGGGCAAAAAGAAAACTCTCAGATTTATTCAACAGTGACTTTTTCCAAATCCATTCCCCGCTGACAAATTCAGGCATCTTTACTCTGTCCATATGTACCAACCTCTCCTTGGGTAGTGCGGTGGCGTTCAACTCCGCGATAGAATTTATGTGACATAACGCTTCCCGCAGTCTACAACTAGAATATGCATGATGTCTTGGATTTTGTCAAATAAATCATTCAGTCTTTTCCATAATAACTGTGGCGCAGGCATATTCGTGTTCATGGCTCACCGAAACATGAGCCGCAATAATCCCCATTCTACGACAAGCAATCAATCCGTTCCCGGAAAATACTAGTTTAGGAGAACCGTTCTGGTCGTTGCTGATAGAAATATCCTGCCAGGCACATGATTCTCCAATTCCACATCCAAGGGCTTTCGCCGCCGCCTCTTTAGCAGCCCAGCGACCGGCAAAATACTCGGAGGGATCGCTGCGCGCCTCAGCTTCTAATAATTCAGCCGGAGTATAGATGCGATGGGTAAATTCATCACCGAACCGTTTAATCATATTTCGCATCCGGGCAATTCTAACAATATCTGTACCTACACCATGAATCATTTTGTATCATCCCTTGCGATAGAGTTTGGCACTGGTTCGCCTCTCCCAGCCACGCTGTCTGGCAGCCTCGTAGAGTAAAATAGTTGCAGCCGTTGTCACATTCAAAGAATCGATTTTGCCCAACATTGGAATTCTTACTTTAATACCGGCATTTTCCAACCAGAAAGAGGAGAGCCCATATTGTTCAGCGCCAACAACAATCGCAACTCCCCGTTGCATGTCGGTATCTGTATAAAGAAGCTTGGCATGAGGAGTTGCCGCTACTATTTTAATCCGGTTTTTATGCAGCCATTCGACCGCATCCGGCGCGCTCGTTTCAGCTATCGGCACGGAAAACAATGCTCCGGTACTGGCGCGAATCGTGTTTGGATTGTAAATGTCGGTACGCTTATCGCAGACAATCAAGCCATCAACTCCTGCGGCATCGGCCGAGCGCAGCATGGAACCGAGATTTCCCGGCTTTTCCACCGCTTCTGCCACCAAATACAAGCCGTCGACATAATTAGGCAGTTCAGAAATCGTATGAGATTTCGTCCGGGCCAAAGCAATTAACCCTTCAGGACGATCGCGGTAAGCCATCTTCCGCAATAATTCCGGTGTTACTTCGACTACTTTCACCCCGTGTTCAGTGAGTCTGGATAACAGCGGATATTCGTTTTTGCCAAGAAACATTTCAGGGCAAAAATAACATTCTACAATAACCAGACCATATTCAAAGCCGCGCGTCAGCTCGCGATATCCCTCGAGAATCGTCAATTGTTCCCGCTCACGCGTCCGACGCTCTCTCAAGCGGCATAAACGTTTTATTGCCGGGTTATGATTACTGGTAATTTTTCGGAATTCCATAAAAAAATCTGTTCGAGTTCATTAGGACACAGGCACTGCCTGAATCCGTGATAAATTGAATTGTAATTGTTGTTAAAGCTCTTATTGATAATAAATTATAGCAATTTTACCGACTCACCCCTTGGGTTAAATAGAAAAATTCAAGACAATTTACCCTTCGGGGAAATTCATTGCGGCGCATCTGCTTCGTTGGCTGCAACTTGCAGTATGTCAATACAGCAGCGTCTTGCCGCCTCACATCTGCGCCACACTGAATTTCTCACGGATCCAGGCTCTTGTTGCATGACTCCGGTAGATTCGGGTGTCCACACGAATCACCCTTCCCAGCAAATGCTGTTTACCATATTTTCTTGCCCAATACTCGATGCTGTTGACCCCCGATGCCATACGCTCGTGCTGTAGCCGAACGCGTCTCGAAGCGACCCGCTTCAAGCTCGCGCATAACCTGTAATTTGAAAGACTCACTATACCTCATTGTCGGTTTCATTTACACCTGCCTTTCTTTTTTGCAGGTGTCAATATATTTCAGGACGGGACGCTAATTCGCAAGGGCGAGAATTGTCAAAATTAACATTGCTCCTCTCGGTGCTGTATACTGTTTGGGATTTTACTAGCACCTGAACCCGTGTATATTATTGCTGGCGGGAGATCGGCCGGAGCAAGAACGGAGTTGGTTATTGCCTCATCTCTTTTGGTTATTTGTGCCGTAAACGAGAAGAAAGGAAATATCATGGATTTAGAAACATTGAACAGCAGGTTTGGTGGTGATGGCATTAGTTTTAGTGTCGGGCCGGGCAACTTAACGGTGGCAAGATTGGAGAACGAACTGGGCATGGCCGAGTTGGCTCTGCACGGCGGACATGTTATGAGTTTTGTTCCTGGCGGCGGCGCTCCGGTGTTGTGGATGAGCCGGGAAAGCTGGTTCGCGGCGGATAAGCCGATACGCGGCGGCATTCCGGTGTGCTGGCCGTGGTTTGGTGCTCATCCCACCAATGCTCAATTTCCCAGTCACGGGTTCGCCCGAATCAGTGAGTGGCAAGTCAAATCGGCAGGTAAAACCGCGGATCAGGTTTCCTGGCTTGAACTGGGACTAACCGAGCGACAGGTGGCGAAATCCTTTTTCCCCCAACCATTTGATTTGCGGTTGCGGGTTGAAGTATCGGACGTGCTTAGTGTTGCTTTACGCATAGAAAACACTGGAGATGAACACCTTAATTTCAGCGCTGCATTGCACTCCTACTTCAATATCAGCGATATTGGAAATATTGCCGTTGTCGGGTTTGATGGCAAGCCCTGCCTCGATACTCTGGACAATACCCGGCACGTGCAATCCGGTTCACTCAAATTCGAGCGGGAAACCGACTTGGTGTTTTTTGATTGCGAAGAGGATTGCTTTATCGAGGACTCCGGCTTGAAACGGCGCATTCGCATTGCCAAGTCCGGTAGCAGTTCCGCTGTGGTCTGGAACCCATGGAGCGATAAAGCCGGAAGAATGCCTGACTTCGGTAATGACGAATATCGTTCGATGGTGTGCGTTGAAACCACCAATGCTTTGGATGATGCCAGAACATTAGCGCCGGGCAAGAGACATACATTGGGAGTAGTGATTGGCGTTGCCTGAACGACCTTTAGAAGAAAAGACTTCAAACACGATAGTGCTGGATTTCGAGTTTCTAATTTTAGAGCTTTTAGAATAAGCTCCAAACAAGGCGGTTTCGCCGCGAAACAAGGCGGAGCAGGGGGGCGCACTCCAAAACGGCTTCGCCGTGATCGCTATCGAAATCGTACACAAATGAAAGGTGAAGGTCATTCAGTAATTTTGGTATTGGGGAATATGCTCTTATAAATCTCGGCGGCTTCCTTTTGATCTGTCTTTGAGTTTATTTTTTTACTGCAGGAATAAATGAGTTTTAAGTTTTTTTGAATTTCAGATTTTTTTGCAGGAGAAAGTTGTTCGGGTACTAACGGCACGATTGTCCAGGCTGTAGCAATCGCTTTTTTGTCATTGCCTGATTGACTGTACGAATCAGCTAAATACAAAGTTGCTTCTTGGCGTAATTCATCCGGTGGATTCGCCAGCAGCATCTCCTGACAATCTTGTATTACTGAATTATACTTTTTTAGCTTGTACATCATTTTAGCATGTAGAGTTTTTACTTCAAAATAACAATATACTTTTCTTTGCTTCAATATGGTATTTATCAAAACCAAAGCGGATTTGTCATTCCCCTGGCGGAAATATGCGTTTGCCAGTTGATAATAAACTTCACCCGAGGCTGGAGTCACCGGCGCGAAAGGCAGGTTTACAGCAAAAATATCCGCCAGTAATTTATCCGCCTGAGAACGAATTTTGTCAAAATCCTTCTGTAGAAGAATGCTGGAGATTTGTAGTAAAAAACTTTCATCAAATTTATCGTTTTGTATAAAATTAGCGTAAATTCAGAAGTCTGAACCTCTGTGAAGTTTGACTGGCACTTTTTTTGCTTTTTTTACGCCGGAGGTGGTCGGACGGCGGATTCAAAAACCATGCGCAGATTTGTTCCCGGATAAACG
>JAGYNC010000061.1 GCA_018400135.1 Victivallaceae bacterium | reverse complement strand
ACAATACCTCGATAATAATTTGATGCAAAATGAGTATATAGCAAATTAGTCAAATAGTCAAGAAGCAAAATAAAAAAAATCAAAATTAAGGCTCTTTCGTGTTTGGAGTGGGTAAAATCAGAATATCCAATATCCAGCAAGGAATGTCCAATGATCAAGGAAAGAGAATACAACCGGCTGGAAACGAATGAATTGATCGCCATTGGCGAGGGTCGGGCACAAGCTATGCGAGTCGACTGAACCCTCTGGTTGGCTCGCGTCCCCCTCGTTCTCGTTCCCCTTCTCCTTCCCGTTCCCGTTCCCGTACTCGTTCCCGTTCCCCTTCTCGTACACGTTCTCCTTCCCGTTCTCGTACCCGTACTCGTACCCGTACTCATTCCCCTTCTCCTTCCCGTTCCCGTTCCCCTTCTCCTTCCCGTTCCCGTTCTCCTTCCCGTTCTCGTACCCGTTCCCCTTCCCCTTCCCCTTCCCGTTCCCGTACTCGTTCCCGTACCCGTTCCCGTTCTCCTTCCCGTTCTCCTTCCCGTTCTCGTACCCGTACTCGTACCCGTTCCCGTTCCCGTTCTCCTTCCCGTTCTCGTACACGTTCTCGTACCCGTACCCGTTCCCGTTCCCCTTCTCGTACACGTTCTCCTTCCCGTTCTCCTTCCCGTTCCCGTACCCGTACCTGTACCCGTTCCCGATGTCCCTTTCGCAAATCTGTGTCCTCGTGTACGTGAACGTGTACCGCTTCGCTGTGAACGTGTACGTTTCTGGGCCATCATGTTCAAGAGTATCGAGACGGCGAGTGGAAATATGGAGAAGAGGGACAGTTTAACCACTAATCTTCACTAATCCTACACTAATAATTCAGTTTGTTCCCTTGCGGCTTTGCCGCAACAAATGTAAGATCCTGATTTATTAATTCTTAATTCCCAATTCTCAATTTCCTCTTCCTCCCATTAGTGTCCATTAGTGTCAATTAGTGGTTCATCCCCCCCGTTTTATTCTCCCTCCGGCTTCCCTTCCCCCTCCGTGCCTCCGCGCCTCTGTGCGAGGAACTCCCCTTCCCCCTCCCATTAGTGTCAATTAGTGTCAATTAGTGGCTCCTCCCCTCCCAATTTTTCATTCTGAATTATTAATTCTTAATTCCCAATTATCAATTTCCTCTTCCTCCCATTAGTGTTCAATTAGTGTAGATTAGTGGTTCATCTCCCCGTTTTATTCTCCCTCCGGCTTCCCTTCCCCCTCCGTGCCTCCGCGCCTCTGTGCGAGGAACTCCCCTCCCCCTCCCATTAGTGTCCATTAGTGTCAATTAGTGGTTTTTTTCTCCCCCTCATTCTCCATTTTTAATTTTTCATTATTCCTCCCACCGGCCTGCGACCGATATTATTCCCGATCCATGCCCGTTGTCGTAATAGGGATCGATTTTTTTGTGTACGATACCGATGCGATCACGACAAATCAGGGTTAAGTGAGGCATCATCCGCAAATTCGTAATCGCTCACTCTTTGGGTGGGGGCGAGGCTACGACACCCGAGGAGGAACGATTAGTGCTCTGTAGTATTGACCCCGTCCCAAAGGAAAGAGTGAGGCATTACCATAAGAAATTCAGCAACAATTCAACTTGATGGAGAGAAAGTGCAATGAGAAACATGTTCGGAAAATGTCGGCTTTTGATGCAATTGATGATTATTGTCACGACCGTGTCAGTCAGTGCTTTTCAGTGGAAAGATTCCGGATGGATACCTCACGGGAAAACCACAGCGCAACAGCAATTTCTTCGTCGCGACATTGAAATAAGACTGGCCGACGGCACCAAAACCGGTTTCAGTTATGTTCATAAGAAAGGTAAGCCTACCCGCGATACTAGAATTCCGGCCCTTACGCTGGGCTATCTTACATATCACAAAAACTGGTCTTCTTACAGTCTCTTTGATCTCACGGTTAATGACGAGAGCAATTTCATGGCAAAATACCTTGCCGAGGTACCAAAATTTGAATTTCTGGAAAAAAGTATCGAATCATTTGTTCTACGTTTGCACTTTCCGTTGGGGGAAAAAGGAGAGGTTGTTACAGATATTCGAGCAACGCGGGAACACGATTATTTCGATTTCAATTTTGATTTTTCCGGGTTAAAAGTCAAAAACCCCAAAATCGCGGTGAATTTCAATGCCTGGCCTTCACACACAGGCGTAATGAGCAAACCGCCGATTGAACCAAAGCGAATTTATCGTACTATGACCGAATTATGGGATAAAACACGCGGAGCATTCACCGTGCCATCAAAAGACAACTGGGTGCTGTTGTACGACCAGAAATTCGCTGCCGGTGCCTGTGGTTTGTTGTTCAACCCTAAACAAATTTCCGAATTGACGGTTGCCGGAGCCAACACCGTTAGCGTGACAGCCAAGCTCAAGCCGAAAGTTACGGAGGCGCGTTTTTTTCTCTGGGAATTTGATAGCAAAAATTATAATCCGGACACTATCTTCAGCTACATGAAAGAGAATAACACCGTATTAATGCAGACAATCACTGCTCCATTCGCTAAGTCAGCAGAATTGTCAGCACACCCTTCATATACAGTGATTGAGACATCTTCACCGGTCAAACTTGATGGCAAAATGACTGAAGATGCTTGGGGCAAGGCTCCGTGGGCGAAAGATTTTCATGACTTGAAAAGCGGCAAGATATCCTCGGAGCAGACAAGATTCAAAGTATTATACGACGATTCGCATCTTTACATCGGCATCGCTTGCGATGAACCTGGAATAACCAAATTTAGTACCAAGGGCCATCAACACGACGACAATGCTGTTTTCAATGACGACGGGATCGAACTTTTTATTGGACCTGACAACAGCGTAACCAACTATTATCACATGGCGTTCAATACTGCCGAATCCCGGTGGGACGCTATTTTTTATCCGGAGGAGAGAAAAATAGAAAAGGCATGGAACCCGAAGTGGGAAGTCAAGACATCGTCCCGCAAGGATGGCTGGACGGCGGAAGTCGCGATCCCATTCAGCGAATTACTGTTGAGTTCCGACACCGATAAAAACTGGTTGTTCAATATCGGGCGCAACAACCGAACCGGGATGAGCGCCGCTACTCACGAACGGTACCAGACCTGGAGTAAACTCGAACGGGCATTTCACGAAGTAATGTCTTTTAACTCGCTGACCGGATTCGGCGATCTTTCGCACGTGTACAATCCAGAGCCGCGAAGTCGTTGGAATCTTCAGACCCGCAAGCGGGGCGATAAACTCGCCGCTATAGGAGGCGACGGCATTGAAATTGTCGCGCCGGGCAGTAATGATTTTTTCATGTTTTATCCGCATAAAGAGTTGTTTTTCCCGGCCGATAAAACCGTGTTGCGCACTTATTTTGATTTTAAAGAAACGCGTTCGGATATCGCGGCAATAATTAAAGGAAAAAAAGGAACTGCCGCCCAAAAACAAAAAATCTCGCACTTGGAATATCACCTGTTATTACCGCCGGGAGTTGAACCTGTCGGAGATTTATTCACAATGACAATGCAAGTACTCCGCGTGGAAAAACGTGGAGAACGTCACTTGGTGCTGCATCCGCAATTGCCGGTTGATTATGGTGAAATGTGGCGACAAATACAATTTGATAAAGTGCCTCTCTTTCTCCGCCATGATTTGCCGGCCGGCAGCCGTCTCCCCCTCGACTGTTGGGTGGAGTACACGGACACCAAAGAAAAGTCCAGCGTTATCAGGTCATATATCAATATTGTTGATTTCCCCGTAGTCGCTACTCCGCAGAAGCTGGTTATTGACCCGTTCTGGGGGTTCTATAACGATATTCGAACATTTCCAAACTATGTTGATGCCATGAAACGGGTGGGGTTCACCGGGATCAATATCTTTGCCGGAGATTTGTTGAAAAATACCGGCAGATGGAATTATCACTACGATGACCGTTTTTTTCTGCCAAAGAAAAAATCCCTGCTTAAGCTGGTTGATGAGGCCAGGAAGAAAGGAATGAAAATCTATCTGTGGGATAACACTTTCAATGCCATGGGACTCAGCCACCAAGCCAAAAGGTGGGGTGAAACCAAGTACAGCGATCCCACTTATCGTGGAGAACTTTACTGGTTTGATATCAAAAATATCACCGATGCCTATGAGGTGCCGGGCGGTGCCGATCTGATTTCCATGGACATAGAACAATTCAAATATGTTACCAAGGATAATTTCGGTTATTTTGATGCTTCTCCGAAAGATGCCGCCCGAATACGTGCCGAAGCGGATAAAAAAGGCATGACAGTAGAGGAATATTGGTGCGCAATCGGCAGTCGCATGCTGTCTGATATAAAACAACAACTCGAACTCTCAGATCGCAAAATCAATGGCGACGGAATTCCACCAATCCTGACCTGGAACACCTGTCTTGATCACCAGAATCCGATGGAAGGTATGTTTGACGGACGTAAAATCTATCCCGAATTGAACCAGTATCTCAATCCGCACGGCTACTATGCGGGGGATTCCAGAAAAGTCGGCATGCGTGCGAGACTCCACCGGCGCGAAATGAAAAACAGCGATTTTCTTATGTGTCTGACAACCGATTATCATATTAATTTCTCTGTTGATCAGGTACGCGACCAACTTTTGGAATCAATCTATAATGGGGCTGGCGGCATTCAGTATTGGCCACAGTACCTCGACCAGAACCACTACTTTGGACAACTGCAGGCGCTGCGGGAAATTGTTCCTTTTGAAGACCTTATTACCGGAGGCAACTGGCGCTGCTTTACCGCCGATGACAATCCCTTGCAGGTGGTTGGTATGCTCAATAACGATGAAGCCGTATTGCTGTGTTCCGATTACTCTGGAAGCGGGGAATTCAATCTGGCTAATCCGCTGGGAATTGACACTAACGTATATGATGTATCCTCGGGAAAGCTTTTGAAAAGAATTAACAGCGATGAAGCGTTGGCAATAAAGTGTGCCGATAGAAATACGCGTGTTCTTTATTTCGGCTCCAAATGGCGGGAAAGAGTCAAGTAGTGTATGCGTTCTCCGAACGCATGAAACGAATTCCAGGAATGCAATGGCCGGAATTTAACACGATAGCGCAAAACCTTAAAGGAGCTATTCAATGCGAATTGATAATTTAATGACAACCACGATTTTTTTACTCGTTGCCACGTTCTTCGGTGTCAACACCGCATGTTCGGATAATGGATTGGTTGCTGACCCGGGACGAGCCGCCGATGTCGAACATCCGGCTCCGGAATTTGCCGGACGCAACTTCTGGTACTTCCTGACACCGGTCTGGCACGAGCTTGCCGGAGTGAAAGACGAGGAATTCGTCGAGGAGTCCGGGTACTGGTACATCAAGTTTAAAATGCGCCGCCGCAATGCGAAACCGGCACGTGTGCTGATTTTAAATGAACTCTCACTTAGGCGTAAGGGTTCCTCTGAAACAGCGGAATTCAACATAAAAGCGGATGAACGAAATGCCAAAGTAATCCGTTCTGATGCTTTGGCTGATGGCAAGACCACCACGCCATGCGTGATAAGCGCTGATCCACGTCTGGTGCTTACGCGTTACAAAGGAGTGGGAGCACAGATAACAGCACGTTTTAAAACGCCTGCCCCGTTACGGGAATTCAAGCTTTCATACGGTAATCATAATAATCCCGACATTGGCGAAGTGAAATTCTTTGCCGATGGTATTGAAATCAAACCTGTCAACCTTAAAAATATCGACCGTACACTTACTGCTGAATTCGAAAATTTTCCCGCCGCCGAGGAGATTACCATTCACGTGGCATCATCCCCGGTAAAAATCGAACTGCTTGATCTCAGTCCGGCACAGGCGGAACGATGTCTTAAATATCCTTTTTCTCCATTTCTCATGCGTGTCGCCACAGGAGGCATGTTCGGGCTTTCCAAAGAAAATATTGATCATGCCGCCGCGGAAAAAATACTGCGTAAATATAATCAGACCAACATCGGCTTTGAATTGGCGGAATGGGATAGTAACTATTTTCAGATGTGGATGGAACAAAGTCGGTTCTACAAAGATATTCTGGCATACTGTGGGCCGGAACGTCCAAAGGACAGAATTGAGGCCGAAGAAAAACTCAAACTCTTCTGGGACTGGCAGAGAAAGCTGCTTTTTAATCACGTCTGGGGCATGAGCGGAAGCACAAGCTTCCCACAATATGGTCTTGAATGGGGCGGTAAGGTTGCCGGCATGGAACTTACTCACCACACTTCAACCATACCCCACCGGACTCTTTTGCGCTTTACCGCAGGCGGCGCAAGACAATATGGGAAGCCCTGGCTGCTCTATCTCGCCTATTACCTGGGAAAATATTCTCCTAACTCCCTGGCTCCAGAAGTAAAAAAATGGGTGAGAGGTGCCTGGGAACAAGCTCCTGACGCGGGAATCGCCCCATCCTATGCCCGCCGACTCTTCTTTATCAGTTACTTTATGGGAGCAACATTTTTCTCGTTTGAAGCGCAGCCGTATGGACAGGTGAATCGTTTATCTGACGGCACTCATGAACTCAATCCCAACGGATTGGTATTGAAAGAATTTTATGAATGGACCCGTAAAAATGAAGCCGAACGCGGCACGTGGTATGTCCCGATCCTGTTGCTGACCGATTATTATCATGGAATCGGTCGCAGGCACGACTCTATCTGGGGCTGGGGCGACAATGGATTGCCACTCCGAAAAAGTGACCGTATGGCCGAACACTTTCTCCGTGCCATCGATCCCTACGATGGTGAACGGGAGGCATGGGACAAACCGCCCTACAGCCCCAACATTCATAATTCTCCATTGGGAGATATTTTTGATACGGCATTCGCCAATCCGCCATCGGGCAACTATCCAAAGCTGGAAGAGTATCCGGCGGTTGTGCTGATAGACGGCTACACTCCGGATCCCGCGCAAGCTCTCAAGTTGCGTGATTATGTCATCAACGGCGGGACGCTCGTAATCAATGTCATCCACCAAAAAGCGTTGCCCGCAAAACTTATGCCAGCTACGATTCTGTCTCAAACTGTTGAGGACGATGGACTCACAATTCCCAAAATTAAACTCAACGGCACCAGGGTTGTCCTTAAATCTGCCGCTGGACATCCATTGGCGGTCAAACATAGCTTTGGCAACGGCAACGTCATTATGACAACGCCGGAATGTTTTCTTGGCAAAGATTTACAACAACCAACGCCATACATCGGCCAGCTCCTTGAAGCCTTGCAGCAGGAAGTACTGCCTTGCGAGATAGATGGTGACATTGAGTTTGTGGTAAGCCGTATTGCTCCCGATCACTGGAAAGTTCTGCTCGTCAACAATAAAGGGCTGCTCAAGGGCCCGATAGACAGGGTAGAAAAATTTGATCCCAACTATGCGGCAAATGTGACTCTCTCGCTGCCGTCAGGGGCTTCCGTAAAGGAAATATATGCCGGAACAAAACTTAAATTAACTGGCAACAGGGTGACACTCGAAGTGCCTCCAAGCGGAGTTCGCATAATTGAAATAACTAAAGCCTCGTTCAACACAAAGCAAACTTCCGGGCTTCTGGGCTCGTGGGAATTTGACGGAAATGTTAAAGACAGCTCCGGAAATAGACGTCACGCCAAAGCCTGGGACGTCAAGTTTGCCAACATCGGTTCACGTTCAGTGCTCGACTTTCGGCAAACACAGAAACGTCCTCTGGTGAAGGTGAATTTCACCCTGAAATATCCCCTTATCGCAGGAACATTTGAAGCATGGGCAGCGCCAGACCTCGACGCGGAATGGGATTCAACCGCACCAATACCGGGTTCCGGCTACGTGATAAGCACTCCATTGGGATTGCTGAAACTCTACGCGGCAAATGGACATTGGGGCTTTATCTATGGCGAAACCCGGCGAGGTCCGCCATGCGTCAATGATAAATGGACCCATCTTGCGGTTACCTGGTCGGGTTTTGAAGCCAACTTCTATGTTAACGGCGAGAAAGTAACCGCTCAAACCGGCCCGATGAAGTTCAGTGAAATCGGTTTCCCATACAGTCAGAGTTCTCCGAGTTTCAATATTGGTGCTTATGGTCGCGGCCAATACCGTCGTCAGTTTCAAGGGCTGATTGGTGGAGTGAAGTTGTATAATCGTCCACTTTCACCAAAAGAAATAGTCGCGTCATATCGCTCAGGCGCGAAAGTTTACAAATAAAAAAGTTCAAAAAAAGGAGATTCCCCGATGAAAAAATTAGAGTATTGACCCCGAACCAAAGAGTGAGGCATTGCAATAAAAAAGTTCAAAAAAAGGAGATTCCCCGATGAAAAAATTAGTAGTAGTAGCCGCCGCATTATTTGTCTTGTTGAGTACAGCGAATGCAACAATAATTTTTCGCGATGGTTTTGAACGGAAACCCTGGGTTATTCCCAAAACCTGGAATGGAGAAACCAAACTTGTAAACAACGATGCCATGCCCCGTTCCGGGAAAAATTGCGCCGAATTGCGTCCCACAGGTGATGGCAGTAACCATTACGGACGCTGTCGTCAACTCATCACCAGAAAAGATTTGTGGGGCAAGTCCTACAAATACACTATTTACGCGAAGGGAAAAGGTAGATTCAGAATAGGAGTACTTCTTTATAGTAATAAAAAAGACGGCAAAAGAACAATGGACTATTCCTGGATAGATAAATGCATTGACCTGACAGAAAAATATCAGGAAATCAGTTTCAATTTTCAAACTGCCGACACCGATGTCTATATGATTTCACTGCTGGCGGAGGTTCAGGGAAAAGACAGCAAGGTTTTACTTGATGATGTTTCCTTAGTTGAAATCAAAGACCCTGCAGTAAAACTGGTAAGCGGTCAGCGCCATCTGATTATTCCCCGGGAAACACTGCGTCCGGAATTGCGTTTCCAGCTTGCTCGCGACTCAAAACCGTTTGCCAGCGAACCGATGAAACTCAAAACGCCTGAGATCATTGATGTACAAACTGATGTCAGCGGCACCCTGGTCTATCCTGCCGGAACCGTCGCCGAAAAGGAGGCAAAAACAATTCAGGTTGCGGCTTCGCATCCGGTTTCCAGCAGCGTGGCTGAAACTTTTGTGGATGTCGTTTCACCAAAATGGTTCGCGACAATGGATAAAATAGCAAAACAGATCAAATTGGCCAAACCTCTGAATATTTTGTATATTGGTGATAGCTTGAGCGATTTTGACCGGGGACACAACTATGTCGACAAAGTAGACTTCTTCCTTAATAAGTATAATCCCGGCAAAGCTGATTCCCACAACTACGGTGTCGGTGGAGACGATATCAAACGCGTTCTAGACAGAATCAACAAGAATCCGCGTGCCATTCGTAAAAATCGCTATGACGGCATGTTCAAGAAGAAATACGATCTGGCTTTTATTTTTCTGGGACACAACGACACCAAGGCAAGCAGTGCCAACGATTTCAAAATCGCGCTTGTTCCTCCTGAACAACAGGAACAATACTACCGGACATTAATCGCCAAACTTCGAAAAAAAGGGATACGAAGAATTGTTTTAATTTCTCCCACTTCCTCTAATTTTGAGGTTTGCAAAAAGAATTCTCAAAAAGCGGCGGGTCGCACCCATAACCGCTTTGGCGAACCCAAACATCTTGAGGCGTTCGATGCCGTACTGAAAAAACTTGCTGCGGAGTTGAAACTCGAATATCTGGATGTATACTCGCCAACCCGCAATCATCCCGATAAACCGAAGTTATTCCGTGCAAGCGACGGAGTTCACCTCTCTACGCTCGGAAATAGTCTGGTGGCGGAGCAAATACTACAGTTTCTGGCCGCGGGTAGATAGTCGCGATAATATGCGAACTATGTCGCTTGTAGTGATAAATAAGATGATCGAAAAACTCGCCAGTGTCCGGGAAAGCAAACAAGAGCATATAGGACAAGGTGCGAGACAATATACAAGGTGAAACAATGAATATTAACATTCGCTTATTCAAGGATAATGACGCGGAAACACTGTCGCTAATTCAGTTCGACAGTTTTAAAACGTTCCTCGGCGACCGGGTTACGGAAATGGTTGATCCCGAAACCTGGCGCGATACCGTCGCCGTAAAAAACGACCGGCAGGAAAACGCGATATTCGTCGCGGAACAAGACAACATGGCCGTTGGGTTCCTCAGTGCCGGTGCCGATCTGCGCCACGGATTGGGTGTGCTCAACGAAATTGGCGTAAACCCGCAATGCCACGCCAAGGGAATCGGTTCCGCGTTATTCGCCGCCGCCGAAAAATTTTGGCTGGAACGCGGCATGCGGAAAGTCTGGACCTGCGTCTCATCCATCAACACCAAAGCGCAAATCTATTATCTCAAGCAGGGCTTCACTGCCGAGGGGCGCTGGCGAGACCATTTTCACGAAGGAATCGATGAAATTCTGCTGGCCAAATTCTATAAAACGTGATTTAAAATCACGGATCCAGGATCACTTTCGACAACGCTATTTTCACGAATCAAACAAAAGAGGGTGCAAATGAAAACAATCATGGTACTATTGATGTTTCTCCCGGTTTCCATTCTTGTCGCGGAGGAAATTTTCGTCAATCCGGTTGCCGGCAACGACAGTAATTCGGGAACACAACAAGCTCCACTGCGCCGGTTTCGCGCCGCGATCGCAAAAGCAGAACCAGGAGATACTATCCGCATGATGCCGGTCGACGAGCCGGTACGTGCCAATTTTCCGGTTAGAGACAAAAGTGGAGCTCCTGACAAACCGATTGTCGTCGACGGCGGATTCAATACCTATGTCGGTGCTGCACCGATAAACGAAAAACAATGGCAAATGATCGAACCCGGACTGTACAAGCGCGTCAGAGAAAACGTTGCCAAGGGCATGTTGATGCGCTATTTCATGTGTTTCAACGGCGAAATTAACCGCATGGGAAGACCGGGTAAATGGCGTGGGGCGGAACTGAAAAAACTGGAAAAAATTAACGACTACGAATGGACCATTGTCGATGATACCGACTTCTATTTTCGTATTCCCGCCGATAAAACACCCGCCGAATGCAGGGTCGAGGAACCCGTGCTGTCTTCAGGTGTCCAGCTCTCTGGCGAGTCGTCGCACCTGGTTTTCCGCAACATGATCGTCAGGAATTTCTGGAACGATGGCTACAATATCCACGGCAACTGCCGCGATATTCTGTTCGAGAACGTAGCCGCCCTCTATAATGGCGACGACGGCATCAGCGCCCACGGCACTTGTCGGATCGCCGTCCGCAATTTCATCGCCATCGGCAACAGTACCGGCATCTGTCATGTCAATGACGCGGAAGGCGTTCATGAAAACGTCTATATCGCTGAAACAGCGGCTCGCGATCTCTTTATGGTAAATCGCAAAAACACTTTCCGCAATGTGGCTATTGAAGGAAATTCTCCGGGCGGTATCGGGTTCACCTACAGCAGCAAACAAAAAGGTGTTTTGGGTGAAAGTCGATTGGAACAATGTTTTTTCTATTCCATCTCCCCCGGCGGAAGACTCTCATTTTCGTCAAAAAGCAAAGTTACAGCTCAGGATGTCAGCAGCTACAATTATCGGCATGGAAGACTTCCTGACAACTGGCAGATTGCCGATGATCCGGAAATCATGAAAAAACATATCGCCGATCTGAAGCAACAGCTTCTCGCCATTTTCAAACGCAAATTAAACCCAAAGTAAGGCTTCACTCTTTGGGTGGGGCCGAGGCTACGACACCCGAGGAGGAACGACGAGGCTGTGTAGTATTGACCCCGTCCCAAAGGATAGAGTGAGGCGTTACAACCCAAAGTAAAAAGTTGTCCGCATTTACCA
>JAGYNC010000060.1 GCA_018400135.1 Victivallaceae bacterium | reverse complement strand
GAATGTAGCATGGAAACTGTAATTGGCATGGATCAAAGCGACAAAAAAAGCGAAATTTGCGAGATGGACTTCCGTACAGGCGAGATAATATCGAGAACCGAAGTGTCCAACGACGGTGAGAGCCTGTCCTCATTTTTCTCTAGATACAGTGATCCCGCTAAAGTAATGGTAGCAATGGAAGCCGGGACACATTCCCCCTGGATAAGCGCCTTGTTGAGCGACATGGGCTTCAATGTGCTGATAGGCAATCCAAGAAAATTGAAGTTCATCTGGAAGTCCGACAAGAAAAGCGACCGCCGAGATGCCGAGATGCTTGCAAGAATAGCCAGATATGACAAGGAATTATTCTATCCGATATCCCATAAAAGCCGTGAGAGTCAATCTGTACTGGCTGTAATCAAGGCGAGGGATGCCCTGGTCAAGACGAGGACGATGCTCATCAACAGTGTCCGCGGGATGCTGAAGAGCATGGGCTACAAGACTTCCTCATGCAGTGCCCCAGCCTTCGCCGAAAAACTCATTAAGGAGATGCCTGAGGAGTATTCCTACGCGCTCAAGGAGACCCTCGATATCATCGGGCAGATCACGCAGTCAATCAAGGGCTACGACAAAAAATTGACGCACCTATGCAAGGAAAGATATCCGGAGACAAAAATACTGCAGCAGATAAACGGAGTCGGGGCAGTAACCTCCCTGGCGTATATCCTGACCATCGAGGATCCCCAGAGGTTCAGCAAAAGCCGTCATGTCGGCTGCTATCTCGGGCTGGTCCCGCGCCGTGACCAATCAGGCGAGACAGACAAGGACCTCGGGATAACCAAGGCCGGGAATGGATACCTGCGCGCTCTTCTGGTTCAATGCGCGCAATACATCCTCGGCCCGTTCGGCAAAGACTGCGAACTTCGCAGGTTCGGGGAGAAACTAGCGTCCAGAGGCGGCAAGGCGGCTAAAAAGAAAGCTATCATCGCGGTGGCCAGGAAATTATCCATTCTTCTGCATAGGCTATGGCAGGACGACGCGACCTACGAGCCCTTTTACCAGAAAACAAAGAGAACCATGAAGAAATCGGCTTGATTTAAAAGACAAAACTAAAGGAACCAGCTAAGGAGTGCCAAGAACAACTTAAGACAATTTTTTAATTCCTATGTCTAGTCCGGTGACTGCGATCCGTGCCAAGCAACAAAAAAGCTCGCCAGCTTTACAAATAAAGTTCGACACAAAGATAGACAGCACCGAGACGGACACCAACAAGCATCGGGTTAAGGCAACCCTTAAAAAAGAATGCGTATGGGAGCAAGACATCAGGAAATTAAAAAAAAGTCGCCAAGTCTTCTTGACAAAGACCTTCTCATGGGAGGCACGGAGAACACAAAGGGGAAGGGAGGACTGTTCACGAATGACACGAATGAAGACGAACACGGGAATATGAAGTATTGCATCGTGAATTTAATTTTGCGAACCGCAAAATAAATTCACGATACGGTATTCAGGCGCTTCGCGCAGGTAAATAAAGGGCGGATGCAACGCCGGAGTAGGGCGTTTTCGGTGAAACCAGCCTCCTTGAGGGAATCGGTTAAACGATAACGGCGGCGAATAATACCGGCCGCAGGCCGGTGGAGGGACGGCCTCCGTGCCGTCCGAAAACGCGCACGCAGTACGCCAAAGTACCGCAAGCATCCCTGCTTGCGTTTTCTCTTCTCAAGCTGGAAGCTTGAGGTACTTTCTTGCGCACGATGTGCGCAAGAACGCGCTTCGCGCAGAAAATAAAAGGCGGATGCAACGCCGGTCGCGCGGGAGCACGACCCTCCGGGGAGAGGGAAAGCGGCGCAGGGGCGCCGCACTCCAAGGATTGCTGCGCAATCAGGAATGCCGACAGAGTCGGCAGGAACGCGCCTGCTTACTGCAAACAGTGGGCTGGGAGGTGCGACAGCGATTACGACAACGAGTTAAAGGAAGGTGATTAACATGAATCGACGGCAGCAGGAGTTATTGGACCGGTTGAACCGCAATGGTAGAATATTGTTGGATGTGGAGGCGGAATATTTTGGTGTTACATCAATGACGATACGGCGGGACGTGCGTTATCTGGAACAACATGGGCTGGCGGTTGAAACCAGAAAAGGAGCGATTCCCAAGCCCCGAATCTATGCCGCGCCATTGAATGTGGCAGAAGATTCGGAGATTAAACGCGCTATCGCCACGCAACTGCTGGAAAAAATTGAACCCGGAAGCACGGTTATGTTGAGCACGGGGACTACTACGCTGGCGGCGGCGCGTCTGCTGGCGCGACGCAACACGCCGTTGACTGTTGTCACCAACTCGATTCCAATTGCCTCGGCGTTGTTTCAGACCTGCATTAAGGTGATTCTGATTGGCGGGGAGCTGCGGACCACATCGTTGGATCTGGTGGGGCCGGCGGCGGAGAAATTTCTCGGCGAGTATCATGTTGATTTGCTGGTCAGTGGTTGCGACGGTGCTGACTCGACGCAAGGCTTCTATACTTCCGACCTGAACATGGCCAATCTCGAGAAGTTGTCCGCCGAGGTTTCAGAGAAAGTTATTGTCATTACCGAGAGCGTTAAATTCGGCAAAAAAGCGTTGGTGAAATTTGCCGAATTCGCGGCGATCGACACGATTATCACCGATGATCGCCTGAAAGCCGTCGACCGTGAACTGTTGATGCGTCAAGATGTGGAATTGACAGTTGTTTCTTTATGACGCACAGGCAAAGAGACACACTGTGAACAGTACCAGGAGTTCGGACAACTCGACGCAAGCGCCGATGGTATCGCCGGTGGCCCCGCCGATTTTGTATTTTGTATATCGGCTCCAGAGAATCGCAAACAGGATAACGACTGCGGCAGTTGACAGCCCACCGAGTCCGAACCACAGAAAGGCGTTCAGGCTTATGATAATCACTGTCACGACGCAGAGCAGTGGTGAACGATGTATAAACATGACTTTCCCCAAACCGTCAGATTTGGCATAGCGGGAAAAACAGGTATAAATTACGATTGAACAGCGTCCTGAAAGTACTGCTGTCATAATTGCAGCGGGGAATATTGCCGGCGGCAATGAGAACAATATCGCCGCTTTCAACATTAGCGTTGAACACATCACAAATGCACCCATGACACCGATCCGGCTGTCGGACATGATTTGCAGCATTTTTTCCCGCGACCGGGCACTCATGAAGCCGTCCGCCGTATCCGTTAATCCGTCCAGATGAAAAGCGCCGGAAAACATGGTCATGACAATGGTCATAGCGACGGCGCTTACGGCTTGCGGGACAACCATGTCAAGCAGAAATGCCAACAGCCAGGCGATGCCGCCGAGCGCCAGTCCGACCACCGGGAAAAAAGATTTACAGCGTTCAATGTCGGATGTCCGGATTGTTCCCGGCACCGGAAAGATAGTAAGCAAACTAATGGCAGCCAATAATCGTTTCATAATCCTTTATCCGTAACTTTGGCCTCGGTAAAAGTAGCCATACGAGTCATTACCGCGACCGCTGCATCAAGCAATGGCATGGCCAGCGCGGCGCCAGTACCTTCGCCAAGCCTGAGATTGAGATTTAACAGTGGGTTTTTGTCGAGCAGTTCCAGCATTGAACGGTGTCCCTTTTCCATACTGCCGTGGGCGGCGATCATATAATCCTTAGCCGCCGGACACAATGAAAGGGCGATTAACGCGCCTGCGGTTGAGATAAAACCGTCGACGACAACCGGTTTTTTAAGTGCTGCGGCGCCGAGGATGATTCCGGCAATACCGCCGATTTCAAATCCGCCGACTTTTGCCAAGACGTCAAGACCGTCCTGTGGGTTGGGACGGTTAAACTCAATACCGCGTTGAATGGCCGCTATTTTCAGTGGAAGTTTGCACTCCGGCAGTCCGGCGCCGCGGTCCACTATGGTGTCCAATTCCGAGGTTTCCGAAAAGACAGCGATGATGGCGGAACTTGGAGTGGTATTACCGATACCCATTTCGCCGGTGCCGAAAACATCGGTATCAGGCGCCAGGTTATTGACAATAGCAATGCCGGTCTCAATCGACTTGATGGCCTGTTCACGGGACATGGCGGGTCCACGGGTGAAATTATTGGTGCCCGGCGCTATTTTGCCATCGATGATTTTGCCGTTGGCAACCAGTTTGTCCAGTGAACCGGCAACCCCGATATCCACCACCGTCACCTTCGCCCCGGCATTGTCTGCCAGGACGTTGATGCCAGCGCCGTGATTAACGAAATTATAGATCATCTGCCGGGTTACCTCTTGGGGTTGTTCGGTGACACCTTCGGCAACCACCCCGTGATCGGCAGCCATAAGAACGATATTCTTTCGTTGTACCGGAGGAGTCAGTGAGCGCGTTATACCCGCAAGGTCGACCGCGAGATCAAGAATTCTGCCCAGCGCCCAGCGCGGCATGGTCAGGTTGCAGAGGTGTTCGGTCGCCAGTTGGCGTATCTCCGCGCTTTGCGGTTCTACGGCCTGGATAGTGGTTGATAATAATTTCATAATGATTTTCCTTTTAGTTGCAGCGGTATCCCGCAGGAAAGCAGTACCACCTGATCAGCGAAAGAAGCGACAGCCTGAGCGCAACGTCCAGATAAATCGCGAAATTGCCGGGCAAGCGGCGTATCAGGCACAATGCCCATTCCAACCTCATTAATGACAAATATAATATTGCCGTCGAATCCGGCGCAGACTTTTTCAAGTTGCGCGCATTTTGCTGTCATTTTGTCTTCATTTAGTTTCTGTGTCTGTTGTTTAGCCATATCGTAAAGCAGATTATTGATCCATAGCGTAAGGCAGTCCACCAGCAGCGTGCGATAAGCCGTTGCTCGCTCGATAGTTCCGGCCAGGTCGATCTCCTCCTCGATGGTATCCCAGCCGTCATTTTGTCGTTGTTGTTGATGCCGGGCAACGCGTTCTGCCATTTCCTCGTCAAAGACCGGGGCGGTAGCAATATATGCCTGCGGCCCGGAAAAGCTTTTAGCCAGCGCTTCGGCATAAGCGCTTTTCCCACTTCTTGCTCCGCCAGTTACAAGTATCACATTTGCCATAATTAATTCCCTTTTTAGACAGGATAACAGAATAAAACAGGATAGAATTAAAAAATCCTGTTAATCAATGTTTTCAAGCAATCTCAATTTTCGTTTTACTTCAACTTTATTTTCCGAAAAATTCAGAATAAGACCCACATCTTTACCTGTTGCCATTAAATAATTTACCAGTTGCACCTCATGAGCACCAATAATTTTTTGTACTGATTTAAGCTCTACAATCACAACTCCTTCAACTAAAATATCTGCAATAAAATTTCCTACATTTTGACCATCATAAAAAACATTAATGGGAACTTGACTGTCCGCAATAATTCTTGCCCTTTTAAGCTCTATTAACATGCATTTCTCATAAACTGATTCGAGGTACCCAAATCCCATTGTATTATAAACTTTATAAGCACAACCAATAATTTTTTCTGTGAGTTCAACATGTTTTTGCATTATTTATTTCCCCTAAAAAATCCTGTTATATCCTGTTATCCTGTCCAAAAAATATCTCCGGGTTTTATGTTCAGGGCGGTTAAAGTGCCGTAACCGTTCTCGAAAAGCTCAAGCGAACTGATCGAGCCCCGGTTCACCTTAAACCCCAGCATTTTTTCTTTTCCCAGCCCCAAGACACTGCATATCAAGGCTAAAATCACCCCGCCATGCGTAAATACCATTAACGTTGAACCGGAGGAATTCAGCAATGTTTTTTTAAATTCTTCAATTCCGTGGTAAAAATCTTCCAGTCTGGCGCCATGTGGGAAACGGAATTCAGCAGCCCCTCCAGTCCAGCCTTTCACTTCATCTGGATATTGTTTGCTGATTTCCGGGAATTTTTTTTCTTCCCAGTCACCGAAATTAATCTCTCTGAGCCTTTCATCGTATTCCACTTTTTTAATTTTTCCCGGGGGGAGGGCCGTTTCCAGCGTCTGTTTTACCCGGAGCATCGGACTCGCGAAAATATGCTCACAATGGATATCAGCGATATATTTTCCGATTGCCGCCGCGTCTTCCAACCCTTTCGCGGATAACGGCACATCGAGCGAGCCGATATAACAGCCGTTATATTTGCAAGCCAGGGACCCGTGCCTGATAAGGATAATTTGTTTCATAGTAATGCCTCACTCTTTCCTTTGGTTCGGGGTCAATACTACACCGCCTCGACCGTTTCATAAACATGACACCGAAAGCATTAAGATACTGAATATAACTGCCGTTAAAACCGCCAACTTCCCGGCCTTCCTGATATGTTCGATTTTCAATTCCTCATATTTGATGCCCCAATATGGGTATTTTTTCCATATTCCCTTGTAGCAAGTCGGACCGCCGAGCTGAATCCCGAGAGCTCCGGCAAATGCCGCCATGCTCCAAGCGGAATTGGGACTCGGGTGTTTTCCGCGGTCGCGCCAGGCGCATTTCACGGCGTTAGTACTGCGGAGGCGGCACAATATTGCCGCGAGATATATTGCTAAAAGCGTGAGCCGCGCCGGAATATAATTCAGGACATCATCGAGCCGCGCCGGGAAAGCACCGAATTTTCTATAACGGGTATTTTTATAACCGAAAGTAGCGTCCAGCGTATTCGCGGCCCGGTAAAACAGCGCGAAAGCGGCGGCTCCGGACGGGCCATCCCAGTACCAGCCCAGTGTCGCGTAGAATATTGCTGCGGTAATCCCGTCAACAATATTTTCGCCGATGCTTTCAATAGATGAACGAATAATTCCGTTTTCATCCAGCACTGCCGTATCCCGGCTGACAATCATTGCAAGTTCACGCCTGGCTTTGCCGAGGCATCCGTTTTTGAGCGGTTCCTCTATTGCCCTGGCGTGAGTTAAAAGACTTTTCAGGGCAATAGCAATAAATAGACAAATAGCGGCTGCGATAATTCCCGCGCTGTAATTGATCCCGGAACATATTTTTACCAACAGATAAGCCGTAAGCGCGGAAACAAAAGTAACCACGAGAGTACAAATCATTCCGGCGGCAAATTCATTGGAAATCTTTTTCCTCAATGGAATTTCCAGATTGAGAGCGAAGTTTCCGATCAGCACCACTGGATGAAAACGTGTCTGCGGGTCTCCTACAATCCCGTCGATCAGAAGCGCGCCGAAAATTATATAGAACAGTTCCACAAAAATTATTTCAACCCCATAATTTTATAGATTTTCTTCATATCAACGTTTTTCCGCACATGCGCGGCGAGCCGATTCATTGCTTCATCAACATCATACACCGCCTGCACTTTTTCGAGCGCCTCCATGCCGCGTTCGATTCGAATCATATCAATAAAGCGGCGCCGGAAGCTGTCTTCATCAAAGACACCGTGCAAATAACTTAGCCAGATTTTGCCGGCGGCAAAGCCGACCGCTTCCCCGGCTTCCGAACGCATACTTACCAGTTTCTCGGACTTATAAGTGGTTTTGCCGTGATGGATTTCATAACCGCTGACTTTGTCGCCGGAAGCGCAAAGCGTCGCTGTTGTTTGGCTTAAACATTTACCTGCCTCAAGTCTTGTTGTCAGCGGCAACAGGTTCAGTCCGACAATCGACGGCTGATTCGATTCCAGTCCCAGCGGGTCTTCAATGCGGGTTCCGGCCATTTGCAGTCCGCCGCAAATACCAATGAACCAGGCTCCGTTTTTCACCTGTTCCAGAATCGCGTCCGCCACTCCTCGTTCCCGCAACGAAATTAAATCTCCGATCACATTTTTGCTGCCGGGCAGAATGATCACATCAGGGGCACCCAAATCCCGGGCATGACGTACCTTTCTGATCCTGATGTCCGGTTCTATTTCAAAAGGATTGAAATCGGTGAAATTTGAAATATGCTGGAGTTCGATCAAGACTACATCCAGTGTTTCGTCTAATTTCCGGCACGAACGGGTCAAGGCAAAAGAGACGGAATCCTCTTCCGGAATACCCATATCCGGCAGATAGGGAATAACTCCGAGCACCGGTTTGCCGGTGAAGTCTTCCACATAATCGTGAGCGTCTTGCAACAAAGTCGCGTCGCCGCGGAATTTATTAACCAGAAAACCTTTTAGCAATTCCCGTTCCCACGGCAGAAAAGTTTCCAGCGTGCCGATAAAGGAAGCATAAACCCCGCCGCGGTCGATATCTCCGACCAGTAATACCGGACTTTGCGCGTAACGCGCCATATTCATATTGACGATATCATGTTTTTTCAGGTTCATTTCCCCGGGGCTGCCAGCTCCTTCGAGGATAATCGCGTCATAATCGGCCGCCAGCGAGTCGTAAGCCGTTTGTACTTTCGGAAACAGGCTTTCTTTGTGGGAAAAATACGCCTTCGCCTTCAAGTTGGCTACCGGTTTTCCCATCAGGATAACCTGACAGCCGGTATCGGTGGACGGCTTCAGCAGCACCGGGTTCATCCTGACATCCGGTGCCAGACGGCAGGCCTGAGACTGTACCGCCTGGGCCCGTCCGATCTCGCAACCGTCGGCGGTAACATAAGAATTAAGCGCCATGTTCTGGGACTTGAACGGCGCGACATTATAACCGTCCTGGAGCAGAATCCGACAGAAGGCGGAAGTAAGAACGCTTTTCCCGGCATCGGAACAGGTTCCCTGGAGCATCAGTGATGGTGATTGCGTTTTCCGTTTAAAATAAAATGTTTTACCTTGTTTTTGTCCGGATAGAACTAGGCGCAGCGCATTTATCAAATAAGCGTTTTCAGCTCTGTTTTTCACCGCGATCCTGAAAAACTGTGAATTCAAGCCTTTGAAATTAGCGCAATTGCGTACCGCGATATGTGCTTCCGTCAACAAGCGGTCATACACGGCATCGTTTTTGCGCGGGAGTTTTACCAGGAGATAATTGGCAAGACCGGGAAAAACTTTCAGGCCGGAAGCCTCAAGCTGCTGAGTCAGTTCTTCCCGGAGCGGATTAATCAATTCGATTGTTTCCCGGACGTATTCAGCGGAACCAGTAAAGATTTTTCCGCCGACTTCCTGAGCGATTGAGTTGACCGACCACGGCGGCAGTTGTTCACGGATAAGAGCGGTGTTTTTCGCGGACGCAAAAGCAAGCCCGAGACGCAGTCCGGGAATGGCAAAGATTTTAGTCAGAGAACGCAGAATAACGGCATTCGGTGGAATCTCGGGGAGCAGTGAAAAAGATTTTCCGCAGAAATCGGCAAAAGCCTCGTCAATGACAAAAATCGTCTCAGGATGTTTGCCCACGAGTTTACGCAATTGTTCTTTAGCCATTGCCGTGCCCGCGGGGTTACCGGGATGCCCGATAAATACCAGCGTATTTTTTTCAACCAACGCGTCCAATTTCTCAAAATCCGGCGCGAAGTTGTCTGTCTCGTCCATCCCGGCATAACTGATTTCAACCCCGGCGAGCCGACAGCTTTTTTCATAATCGATATAGGCGGGAACCACAATCAGGGCTTTTTCCAATTTCAAGGCCCGGGGAATGGCATAAATGAGTTGTTCAGTACCATCAGCGGCACAAATGAAAGATTCATTTATTTCTGAAGTTTCTACGGCTGCCGCAATGAGTCGTTCCGCCTGTGGATCAGGGTAATGGACAATATTTTCCAGCGACCTGCTGACCGCCGCGCGGAAAAATTCCGGCGGCCCGAGCGGGTTTATGCTGGAACTGAAATCAAGTATCTGTTCGGGAACACAACCGGCTTTTTTCGCCAACTCATAGATATTTCCGCCGTGTTTGCTATTCACTGTCGTCATATATTTGCTCCTGATAGTCCCCGTCCCCGCCAGTAGGATCGGGAAGAATTACCGGTAGTCCGTCAAGCGGACTGATGAACGAAGAAACTCCGTGTCCGTAGACTTGAAATAATGATTCGCTGGTCAAAACATCATGTGGTTTGCCGTCGCCAACAACATTGCCGTTTTTAAGCAGTATTATCCGTTCACATATTCGGGCGGCCATCTGTACGTCATGAGTGACGATCAGAATCGAAGAACCCTTTTCCCGTTGCCAGTTAATTAACGCTCTCAGTACTCTGGCGGAATTGCCGATGTCAAGATGAGACGTTGGTTCGTCGAGCAACAATAAATCGGGCTCCTGGGCCAGAGCGGTGGCAATCATTACCCGTTGCCGTTCTCCGCCGCTGAGTTCTCCAACCGCCCGTCCGGCGAAAGATGCGATATTCAGCTTGCGCATCGTACGCGAAATTATTTCCCTGTCTATTTCCGACAGACGGGAAAAGCGTGACAGCCGCGCCAGTCTTCCCATTTTAACTACCTGTTCAACCGAGAATGGGATGGGGGCGTAAATATTTTGCGGTACAGCGGCAACCAACCCGGAACGCGTTTGATTATCATAAGAGCGGATGGGATTCCCATTCAACAAAACCTCGCCGGAGGTTGGCTTCAGGTAGCCACAGATAATTTTCAGGATCGTCGATTTGCCCACTCCGTTGGGGCCAACAATGGCGGCAATGCGTCCATTGGAAAGACCAAAATCAATTCCCTTTATTACCGGTTTGCCCGCACAGTAAGAGAAGGTCACATTGTTGACACCAAGGAGCTTCCCGGGATTATTTTCTAGCTCTCCCATACACGCCTCCTTCCGAGCAGCCACAGAAAAAACGGTCCGCCGATAAACGAAGTGATTACCCCCACCGGTAACTCGGTAGTGGCGAATAGCGATCTGGCAAAGGTATCGCAGATCATCAGGAATATTCCTCCCAGCAACATACAAACAGGGAATAGCTGCCGGTGGCGGGCACCAAACAAACTCCTGGCAATATGTGGTGTGATCAGCCCGACAAAACCAATAATCCCGGAGACCGCCACCGCGCAGGCCGCCAGAAGTGAGGAAACCCCAAGCAGGATGTAACAAAGCTTTCTCGGGTCGGTTCCCAGACTGAACGCTGTTTCTTCTCCGAAAGTTACGGCATCAATCTCGCGGCCAAGCAAGGTGAACAGAGCAGTCGCGAAAATAAGAGAGCTGCCTGCCGACAACAACAGCGCCAACCCGGAAGGCTGAAGACTTCCCAGCAACCACCAGGTAATACTATTGAGTTCGCGCGAATTGCTCATGCTGATTATAAACATCAGCAGGCTCGAACACATACTGCCGATTACCACCCCGGCCAATGCGGTGCCGGCCGGTGTGTCGGCCGACCAACGCCGGGAAACTGCCAACACCAGTATCAATGCCAGTATGGCACCCGCCAGCGCAAACGCGGGAATAAAAAACTCGGAAACTACTGCCAGCCCAAGAATGATCGCAATTGCCGCCCCGACGCTGCCACCGCCACTGACACCAAGAATATACGGTTCCGCCAATGGATTGCGCAGTGCTGCCTGGCAGGCGGTGCCGGCAACTGCCAGTGAACCCCCAACGATAAAGGCGCATGTCAGTCTGAGCGCGCGCAGTTTCAGTACCGTCATGGTCATGGGTGAAAGATTCTGAATATCCGATAGATTAATGGGATAGGCACCACAACCCATGAACAGGAGAAACAGCACTATTGCTGATAATCCTATCCAGACCACGGGTATTCCCAATATTTTTCGAATATTCGTAAACATTATTTTTTGATTGATCCCTGATTTCCCGGACAAACAGCCGGACTGACGGTTATTATATCCCGGATGTAATCCATCACTTTTTTTCTACTCGTTACTTGCTCTAGTCGCCGTTCTACTCGACCGATATTCATGTTGTCCATCGACCAAATCCTAAAAATCCTCACAATTCAAACGAAATTTTTGGCTTTACAGGGCACTAGCCTTGCTCCCGTCCAAAGACTCCTATGTTACACGGACTTACGAAGTAGCATGCGTTCTCCGAACGCATAAAGCTGGGTATTGCTATTTGCGCTCGGAGAGCGCAAGCTACGGTTGCCGCGATCGGCACGCACCGTTGCTTTATGAGTAACGCCTTGTTTTGAGGCTACTCCCCC
>JAGYNC010000006.1 GCA_018400135.1 Victivallaceae bacterium | reverse complement strand
CCACCCAAAGAGTGAGGCATTACCCATCCTGTTATCTTGTCAAATACTTCAGACGGTTTCGATTGGATAGTCGGGTAGGGATTCGATAAAATAACGTCCGTATCGTTTGGAGATGGCACGTCTATCTAAAATGACAATAATACCGTGGTCGTTACGGCTGCGAATCAGACGTCCCACTCCTTGACGGAATTTTAGCACTGCTTCCGGCAGGCTATATTCCATGAAGGCGTTTTTGCGTTGCGCGGTGATACATTCGCAGCGCGCCTGGATCAGCGGGTGAGAGGGCACGGCAAAAGGGAACTTGGTAACAATAACATTGCTGAGCGCTTCGCCGGGAACATCAACGCCGGTCCAAAAGCTGTCGGTGCCAAAGATGACAGAATCAATATCCTGCCTGAATTTTTTCAACATGGTCGTACGATTGAATTCTTCGCCCTGAATCAACAGATTAATTTCATTATCGTCGAAGAAATCTCTTAAATTATCGGCGCAGAAGCGAAGTGTCTGATAGCTGGTGAAAAGCACGAACGCCTTGCCGTGGGTGATGGAGACAAATTGTGGAATTTTTTCCAACAAGGCGGTAGTGTAATTTTCATGATTGGGTTCCGGCATTTCCTTTGGCACCATGATTTTTACCTGTTCATGACTGAAAGGAGAGTCCAGTCTGAGTTCGGCACCGCCGGTAAATCCTACTCGACTTCGATAATAGTCAAATTGTTTACACACAGTCAGGGTGGCACTGGTAAGAACTACCGGAAATTTTTGGGAGAACAGGAAACGATCCAGCAGTTCAGGGACATTAAGTGGTGCCGCCTGGAGAGAGATGCCGCCACGTTCTTCCTCGATCCAGTAGACAAAATCCGGGAATGACATATTGATAAACGAAGAAATTCCATCAAGGTAGAAATCACAGCGCTGTACCTGTGCTTCCAGTTCCGCCTTGAAATTTTTGTCGTCCTGCAGATTGGAGTAGTCTGCCAGCATATTACGGAGTTCGCTCAATTTAGGCGATAGCACGTCGGGGAAGCAGCCTGGCTTGACAACGCGGCGGATGGAATCGCGGTTTTCCAGTAGAAATTGTTCAAAAACAGTGAAAAAGGTGGTGATGTTTTGTTTAATATCAGCAATTTTTTCACGCAACGCCAATGCCTGTTCGCCGGCCCGCAACAATAATCCTTTGGCGTTATCTGGATTAAACAGGCGATTAAGAAAGCCGAACAAGCCATGAGAGTTTAACCGCAACCCGAGATATTCGGCGGCATTGTTTTCCAAGGTGTGTGCTTCGTCGATTACCGCCGCGCTGTATTCTGGCAGCAGACCGGCTACCGTTCCCTCCTCTGATTTCATTTTCAGATCAGTAAAAAACAGTGCATGATTGGCAACAATGATATCTGCTTTCTCCCATTGCAACCTGGCGCGCCAGTAAAAACACTTTCTAAAGAATGAACAGCGTTGCCCGAGACAATTTCCAGCTTCGCAGCAGACATAGCCCCAGACTGAGGAATCAACCCGGAAGTCAATTGAATCGCGGTTGCCGTCAATTGAATAATCAGACCATTTGCCAATACGATCGATATCCAGTCCCAGTGAGGGCAGAGGCAGGTATTCATCGCGCCGGTCGCCGGTTGCCATTTGTAATCTTCTTAGACATAAGTAATTACTACGTCCCTTCGCCAGAGCGGCAGTTAACTTGACTCCGGTTAGTTTTTGCAGCAGGGGAATATCTTTTTCAATCAATTGTTCCTGCAGATTGATAGTTTCTGTTGAAACTACCACCGGGGATGGACTCATTTTGGCAAAATAGATCAACGGTATCAGATAGGCGAAGCTTTTGCCGATCCCGGTCGGCGCTTCCACACATAAATTGGCGTTAGTTGCCAACGCGCAGGCGATTTTTACTGCCATTTCCGCTTGTTGTGAACGATATTCGTAGGGGCGTCCACCGTAACGTTCGGCATGTTTCAGTTGACCGTTTTCGTCAAAGAAATTTTCTGTTTCGGAGATTAACCGGGAAGCATCAAGTTTTGTGTCATGCTCTCCATTTTCCAGCATCCGGTCATCAGATTCGTCGTCAACTTCCAGAGCTTCAATGAAAATCTCTTCATCAACAAAGTCGCTGATGTCATAATATTGTTTATCGACTGGTTTTATCATAGAAAACGCTTGTCTGTGGTTGCACATAAGAAGTCATTAATACTGTTTACGCCCCGATCACGTTTTGATTGAGCAGATCGCTGATTTTCTTATCAACAAAAAGTTTGACGAGTATTTCCATCACCTGCGCAGCATTGTTAAACGATACTGCTTGATGCAATAAGTCCCGACATTCCGATTGTGAGAGACAGGTAATGATTTTGCGAATGCCAGGGATCAGATGGGGCGACATACTCAGTGTGTCAACACCGGCACCAATTAACAATGGAATGGCTAGTGGAGTCCCGGCCATTTCACCACAAATATTAAAGGTCTTTCCCATTTTTTTGGTAACAGCGCCTACATTGGACAACATATCACAAAAAAACGGATCAAAACAGGCTATATCCTTTCCCATTTCGTCGTCCATCCGATCGCGAGCGAAAACGAATTGCAGAAGATCGTTTGTACCGAGACTGACAAAGTCAACGTGACTAATAATTTTTTCCAGTCCAAAAACAAGTGAGGGGACTTCCAGCATGATGCCGATCTGAAAATTGCGGCAATGAGGAATATTTTCTTTGCGTAACGCTGCTTCTGTTTCCGCGATTTTTGTTTTAATCAGCAATAGTTCATTGACCGTTGAGACCATTGGCAGCAAAATTTTGAGTTTGCCATCAATGCCTGACCGCAGCACTGCCCGCAGGTGAGAATGCAAAAGTTCGGGAAATCTCATTAACAACCGTACACCACGCAACCCGAGTGCAGGATTCTCTTCAACGGGGATGTTTAAACAGGAAAGTTGTTTATCACTTCCGGCATCCAGCAGACGTAGCGTAATCTCGCCGTCGCATTCATTCATGAATTGTGAGAATACTTCATATTGAATTTCCTCACTGGGCGCATGATCCCTAACCATAAATAAAAACTCAGTACGATAAAGACCGATACCCTCTGCGCCGAATTGCTTTATTTGATTGATTTCGCAAATCAGCGCAACATTAGCCATCATTGTGATGCGTACGCCGTCAGTTGTTAAAGCTGGATATGCTTCCTCCGGCTCGACATGCCGTTCCGCGCGAATAAGGCGTTTAAATTCGGTTTTAGTGTTTTCGTCGGGGTTGACAAATAGCTTACCATTATAGCAGTCCAGTAATGCTTCGTCGTAATTATTGGTTTGTTTCATGACATCGCGTACTCCCAGCAGTGCTGGAATAGTAAATGCCTTGGCCAGGATTGCGACGTGGCTGGTTATGCCGCCTTTTTCGCAAACGATGCCGCACAAATTGTCAATAGGCAGACGCATTAAATTTGATGGCAGTAATTCATCGGCCACCACAATCCACTTGCCATCATGTGTTTTTACCTCATCTTGCTGTTCGCGATTTGAACGGATGAAAACAGCGGCTTCCAGAAGACGCAACATGACATCTTTGAAATCGAGAAGGCGTTCCCGAAAGACAGGGTCTTTGAGACGCATGAAACGTTTTTCGTACTGTTTATAAACCAGCGCAATACTGAATTCGAGTTGATGTTTTTCTTCAATGATTTCATGTTTAATTGCGTCCAAAACATCTTTGTCTTCGAGGAACAATAAGTGAGAGTCAAAAATCGAAGCATCTGCCTCAGAAATCATGGATAGCGCTTTGGTTTCAAGTTCAAGGGTGTTGATTTTTGCTAATCTCAAAGCTTTCTCAAACACTTGGAGTTCCGCTTCGGCATCGTCGTGAATGGTGTGTTCAGCCTCACTTAATAAATCTCGAGGTTTAAGTTTAAAGATTTTTCCTGAGGCAATACCGTTATTGACAACAGTTCCCGACAGCGACATTGTCTGCGAAGGCACAGCTTCAGAGATAGTTGGTATTTCCTGTCCGGAAAGACCTTGTAGCATTTTTGCACTGAGTATCAGGTTGGCCAATTGCGGTCCGAGGCTACGAGCCATTTCTACAACGATGTCAGGGAATTTGCCGGCGGACTTTTTTTGTAACATTAGAATACCGAGACACTTGCCGACAGAAATCAGTGGGATACCCAATAATGATTTATAGTCTTTTTCGCTGGTGTTCTCAATGACTTTATTGTGAGAATTTTTTGTCGAATCTGCGATATTTATAATTGAACGCTGGTTGAATGCCTGCCCGGCAAATCCTTCTCCGGGTTTTATTTTGGTTCTGCCAATTGTTTTAGGGTTCAACCCGTGAGTTGCAGTCAGAAGCAGATAATCGGTTGCCGTGTCGTATTCATAGATAGAGCAAACATCGGCTTTAAGTTTTTTTGCTAAAATAGAAACTATCCCGGATAGTGCTTCCGCGCCATTTTTTGATTCGGCTATATACTCTGAGATCGTTCTGAGTAGTGACAATAGTTTTTCGGCCATATGCTAAAAATTTCCCAAACCGGTTTCGTTAATGTCTTTCTAGTTCGCTAAACTCATTGAAGCCCGATGCTTTGCTCCATGGAGTTATCGTCTTCGGGATTTAAGAGGCGTACAACAATAACCTTTACATCTGTGCGGTTCCGGCAAATGCTTTTCGTGCCGACGGCACGTTATAGACCCGAGGGCATGGGCCTTGCTGCCGCCCAGAAAATCAAATCGTCGGCTTCCACGTAACTTTTAAAGTTAATTGTTTTACGACTCCTTAGTGGATAGCTCCGTCGACTTAACGAAGATTAATTCCGACAACGTTCTTCATTTAATTCCACTCTTTATTTCCATTTATATGGTAAAAGTTAATAAAATACAACAATTATATAAGAATATCAAATTGGGTTGAAATAAGTTTATTTTACATCTGCCTGAATTGCCACGAATGGTAAATTGTTACGAATTTATCACGGACCCGAATGATTGAAAATACCGTCACCAAGATATTCAATATTGCCGGGAATGCGCAAATGATTTTCGAGTGATTTTTTATCTCTTTGATCCTGCTTGACACTGGGAGTTACCAACAGACAAAATGATGCGTTACTGTTGAATGTACTGCTTTTTGTGATACCCATGTGGGCGGCGTGAAGCAGGAACGTGCCTCGCCAGGAGATTGGGGAACGGAGGAACGGAGTCCAGTAGCCATCTTCACGCAGGTCGAAGTAGGCACTTGAAGTGAGGATTTTGCCGTCACCCGGTCCATATTCCGTAACTCTGATTTTGCCGGTTTGTCGGTTGACTACGGCGGTGCGGCGGGTTTCCACGGCATCGCCGGCGAAAAGGAACATAGCCACGTCTGCCGGAGGGGCGGCTTTGACCTGCATTGCGGCAGTGAATTGTTTTGCTCGCTTTAGACATTTGGCTAAATGATCCAGCGCGATTTCGCGTCTTTTTGCCGGATCATTGATTTTGGGCAACAGTATCCGCAGAATCTTGTCTTGTCCCGGATCGGCCAGTCCCCATTTTAACATTATCCAGGTTTCGGGATCGAAGATATCGACTTCAGCGCCATGTAAATCATCTTCATAAAGAACGGAACGGAAGCCATAAACTGGCATCATCTGATAGTAGGTGGCGAACGTGCCGAGCACAGCGGGTGGATAATTCGGCGCGCCGGGAGCAACCCGAAGACCGTTAATAAGTTCGAGGCAGGTATCGAGGTAGCCGGCGTTGGGGGTGCCGATGATCAGCAGTTTATCAATATATTTACTGCCACTCCAGGTTAATTCCGGTAGTGAACCGTTGGTCGGCAGGTCAGTATTGCCGTAACGCAAATAGTATCTGGAAAGCAATCCGCCCATTGAGTGAGCCACGATGTCGAACTGGACATCATAATTTTTCAGTCCGTAGAGCTCTTGGTATTTTGACTGAAGGTAGCGCCGTTTTTCCAGAATATAATCATGCAATCTGGCGGCATTGTATGGCAAATCGCGACGCCAATCGTAGTAGAATGGGAAAAGCGAGTAGAAGTGCTTGCCTGTAGGTAGCGGTTTGCCATATTGGACGTAGCCGGACTCGCGCAGTATGTTTAAAAGGTCTTCGTAAACATTTACCCGGATGGGAATTCCCGGCAGCTGAACGTTCACCATCTCCAGGAAAGCATAAGACTCAACATCGGTATCCAGTTCCGCCAGTTTCGAGCCTTTGGCCATATTGATGGCGAGATCGCGCAGGTGTTGGTTGTTCGGACCAAACAGCGAATCCATAGGACTGACGGAACCCCACACTTTGCTGCCGGTTACAGTGTTTTTCAGTTTTGAACCAAGAAACCCATGAACAACAATTACGGGATTGCGTAGCATCCCTTCGTAGTCAGCACATTGTTGAACGATATTGGTTCGCAGTGGTGCGTCAAGCACTTCACCTGACTGATATGAGCCAAGCGAACTGTTGCAGCCGGTTGTGCAGCAGGCAACAACTATGTATCCTGCCAAAAATATTATTATATATTTAAACAACTAGACACCATCGATCAACTGTTGCAGCTCATTCGGATCGCTGTTTTTTACCATTGGAGTATTTTGTAGTTCGCTGTCGGCAAAGGTTAAATAGCAGTACAAATTATTTACCGGGGTATCACCGATTTTGCCAAAGGTGGTTCCCTGTTTGATGCCGCGTTGTGCCCAGATGTATGCCTGGCGATAGAGCTTTCTGTCGATGGCCTTGGTGCATTCGTAGAAGCATGCCACGGTAATGAGTTTCTGAGCCTTGAGCCGCCAGGCAGCGCCGACAGTGTTGGTGTCTTGTTCGGCTTTCTTCAGAATATGTACCGATTGAACATAAACCAGTGCGGTGTTTCTGGGATTGCTGTTGTAGGCTTTAACGATATTGCTATCCAACTCCGCATAAGAACTGGTGTAATCATCGTTAGTGAAACCTGAAACGGATAAAAAAAGACCGCTGATCAGTAGCGCTGTTGCGAGGCGTTTTTTTGCAGTTTGATGGCGTGTAGTCATAATTAATTACCCAGATCGATGCCAGAATTTACCTGGGATTTATTAGTGGCGGTATTGTTGACTTTGGTATTCAGGTTGCCAACTTTGGCCCTGGTGATTTTAGAGCCGGTCACAATTACCCCGGAATTTACCGTGGAACCGTTTCTGGCCACATTATTAACCTGATTGTTGATATTGGTAATTTCCGCTGTTTTAAGTTCCGCGATTTCCGCGTCAATGCCCGAATTGATGGTTGACGCATCAAGCGCGGCGTTATTGATGGAAATATTTGCATTCCTCAGGAGACTGCTGTTGGTTATAATTGCGTCTCCAGCTTTTACGCTTGAGTTTACTTGCGAATCTCTGGTTGCTTGGTTTATTACACCTTGATTGACGTTGGTTACTTCCGAATTTTTGATTAGTGAATTACGCGCCAGAATTCCGGAATTTACGGTAGAACCCCCGGAAGCGTCGTTGACAACATTTCGATTCACATTGCTGATTTTGGCGTTATTCGCCGAGGCAGGAAGCGCCTGGATAAGAGTTGACCCTGTCTGAAAAAGCAGAAAAATCAGGATGTGACTGAGACTTTTCATTGTTTCTACCTCCTGAATAATTAGCGCCGACGAAAAAGACTTTTTTGTCGACACTAATCATAAGTGTGCCGAGCCAAGACACCGGTTTTTTGTTTTTTGAAAAAAAACACCGGGAATGCCGCAGCAAAGTTCAACGCGATGATGCAATCTAAATACTTGCCGACAGCAATCCCTTAATCGTTTGTTACACTCACTGTAAACTTTAAATCATTGCTGCCTGTTATTCAACTCCAACTTTGAATTATTATTGAATTTTATGATTATTCGGGGTAATGCCTCACTTAACCCTGATTTGTCGTGATCGCTATCGAAATCGGTATCGATTTTTTCACACAAAGGCACAAGAAAGGAGATTGACCACCTGCCCGCGTCGCGAACGCGACAGACAGGCGCAGATAGGAGACTGAAAAATCTCCTATCTTCCTACAATTCCTACATGTTCTATATGGTTAACCTTTCTCCTTGTTGAATGTTTAGTGCTGAAACTCCGATTTCGATTACGACAACCGTTGCGCTGACAACGCCTCTCGATTTAACAATTAGTTGTTTGGAATAATTCGAGTTGCAACTCTCTAAAATTACCATATATTCGTTAAATTCCGTGAAAAAGAGATTCCGCCTCTGAATAATACCGGGAAACAAGTTATAACCTATTGGAGGGAAATTATGAATATTTTAATTGCTGACAAATTATCTTCTAAAGCAGTAAGTGAACTGGAAAAAATGGGTGCCACGGTAAGGTTGGAACCTGATTTGACTGCCGAAAGTCTGCCGAAGCACGTAAAAAATACGGAAGTTTTGATTGTCCGTTCGACAAAAGTTACGGGCGCGACTATTTCGGCGGCATCGATGTTGTCGCTTATTATCCGCGCTGGAGCAGGGGTAAATACCATTGATCTGGAGACTGCCGGCAAAAATGCTATTCACGTAGCCAATTGTCCGGGTAAAAATACTGATGCCGTAGCTGAATTGACGATCGGATTGCTGATTGCCGCTGACCGCCGGATTGTGGACGCGTCCCGCGATTTGCGGGTCGGACGTTGGCGCAAAAAAGAGTATGGGAAGGCGAAGGGGCTGAAGGGGCGCACCTTGGGGATTATCGGCCTGGGAGCGATCGGTAAAGCAGTTGCCGCGAGAGCTAAGGGTATGCAGATGAACATTCTTGCCTGGTCGCGTAGTCTGACGGATGAGAATGCCGAGAAGTTGGGAATTTGTCGGGCCGAATCACCGTTTATAGTTGCCGAGCGTGCTGATGCTATCTGTGTCCATCTGGCGGCCAACGCGGAAACAAATCATCTTATCAATGGCGAATTTTTGGCGAAAATGAAAGACGGAGCCATTTTGGTCAACGTTGCACGCGGCGAAGTTGTTGATACTGTCGCAGTCATGAACGCGGTGAAAAATAAAGGAATCCGTTATGCCGCAGATGTCTTTGAGAATGAGCCAGTCGGTGGTGACGCTAACTTTGAAGCAATGGATTTTGCCGCGATGATTACGGGGACTCCGCATATCGGAGCTTCCACTGAACAGGCTGCCGAGGCAATAGTCGATGAAGTTGTTCTGATTGTTGATTCCTACCGTCAGAGTGGCAAACCTTTGAACGCGGTCAATGTCTGCGCCAAATCAAAAGCAGTCAAAAGTCTGGTAATTCGCCATTATAATCGAGTCGGGGTTCTGGCCGGAGTACTGGATCGTCTCAAGGATGCTGGCATCAACGTTGAAGAAATGGAAAACACCATCTTTGAAGGGACTCAGGCCGCTTCCTGCACTCTGCGTTTGGATACGGAACCAAGCCGGGAGTTAATTGCCAATATCTCAAGCGCCGAAAATATTATCCAAGTTATGACAAAATAACTGTTGCGCCAGAATGGCGCAATTATAATTAGCGCCGACGAAAAAGTTTTTTTTCGATCAGGTGCTAATTATCACTGGAGTTTGTGGCGTAGATTGCAACAACACACTCGCCCCGCCATTTGCGTCCGGCGGTTTGCTGTTGGAGTTCATCCACAGTGCCGCGCAAAATTTCCTCATGAAGTTTAGTTGCTTCACGGATTATTGCAATCCGGGTGTCGGCGCTGATTTCTGTGACAACATCATTAAGTAATCGTTCCATTCTGAATGGCGACTCAAAAACAAAAACCGTTTTATCTTCCGCCGCAATGCGTTGAAAAAAAACTGCGGCGTTTGCCCGGTTTTACCGGGGGAAATCCATAGAAAGCGAAGCGATCCACTGGCAATGCTGCGGCAACAACGGCGAACGTCAGAGCCGAGACGCCGGGAATGATTTCCGGTTCAATACCGTTTTTTACGGCCTCGCGCATCAGGAGGAATCCCGGATCGGCAATACCTGGCGTACCGGCGTCAGAAACAACCGCCAATTTTGTGCCGTTATGCACTTGTTTAATTAATGAGGCGGTTTTAGCATGTTCGTTATGGGCGTGATAACTGATCAGTTTGGTGTGAATATCGTAGTGAGCCAACAGTTTTCGCGTATGACGTGTATCTTCGGCGGCGATAACATCGACTTGCCGTAATATCTCCAGTGCTCTCAGGGTAATATCTTCAAGATTACCGATAGGCGTGGTCACCAGATAAAGTTTGCCGGAAACGGGCGAGAAGTTCATAGTCATACCTTTTATTTGATTGGCAACGGGCTCTGCCTGAGGGATACCAATTTATTTGTGTAAAATTATTAGTTTAGTAAAATTGCGGCGGACATTTTCAATTGTAAGTGGCACGTTGATATATTGATTGTCAAGCCAGAGCGGCACTTGATCCATGAACCCGGCGCTGTTGATGTAGCCATCCTGGCCGCCGAGCAGAATAAAGTAGTTCTTGTCCGGATCACATAAGTCGCTGATATGTCTGGCGTTGGCGCCATAGCGAACCGTTTGACGTGCAGGCGTGATACCGCCTCTGGCACTTTTTTGTATGGTTGAATTTGCGCCGTAATAGGGGAAGGAGGCAAAGCGATAACGTCCACCAATATAAGGGGTATTGGCGAGGAAATGATTGATTTTCAGCACTTGGATGTCGCCCCATTTTTCAACCCCGCCGGTCGCGACAACTGCTTCATCGGCGCTGTGTACCAATATTGGCATAAATTTCTCATCAGGGATATCAGGCAAAGCCTGGATGAGAGTTTGAATCAACAGTTCCGGTGAAGCAATAATAGCATTCCTTAGTTCCTGTGAGTCGAACAGGGTAGTAAGCGCCGGTTCGGCAAAGGCTGCAACTAACGCCTGAAAAGCAACAGCGCCACGGGATTGAGAGTGGTAATAGCCGTCCCAATTACTCCATTGTCGCTGGAATTCGGGGTGTTTGTCGACGATAGTTTTTGTCGCGCCGCATTTTCGCGCGCGTTCAACCAGCAATTGGTTCAAGTGATGATCACTGAGACTGTAGACATCGCATTGAATAGCTTGCAACGCTTTAACATCAACGGTTTTTTGAGCGGCAAGCAACCCGGAAATGCGTCGATGGCGATCTTGGGGTGGGAAAGCATAACCGATAATCGTACCGGCGTCATTGAACGGTTTATTGTTCGAAGATGAGAGGAATCCAGCTGGAGGATTATACGCTGTCGGCAAATCGTTTGGTTTCAGCAGCCCCAGCCACTGGAATTCTGGCGAATCTGTGGGATGAATCAGTGATTCGGGTTTTGTCCATTGGCGTTTTGGCAGTGTCACCGCCATTAATTGACCAATGTTGCCGCGGCGATCAGCATAAATTATATTCGAACCGGGGAGGGCGTATGGGGTGAAGGCGGCGCGAAATTCGTTCCAGTTATGTGCCCGCATGACATCAAGAAATGGTGATATTTCATCACTTGTGTCATGTCCCTGCCAACGTAATGCCACTGGATTGTCAAACGCATCCGCGATAAAGGGAATATCACTGATAACTGGACCAAGCCGTGAACGGCGAACGATACGACTGGTATCGAACCACCAGCGACTTGATATGGTGGTGGGGATGACGTTTGACGCGTTAACCTCATCCGGAGATAGGGCGTAGAGATCGCTGTTTAACGAACGCATGTTGGTAGCTCCCCAGGCGATATCATGATTGCGGCCGAAAATCAGAACCGGCAACCCCGGCAACGTTATGCCGACGGCGTGGTACGAAGGAGATTTAAGCCCGACGATTAACCATAATGGCGGCAACTGAACTCCAACATGCGGGTCACTGGCAATTATGGCCGCGCCGCTGACGGTTTTTTGTCCAGCCACAGTCATAACATTACTACCTGAGCGGCCGTGGCCGACTCCGAGAGCCAGTAGTTGATGGAGCTGATAGTGAATGGTCGAGGTTGTGGTATCGGTATAGTTTGGAGACTCCCTGCCGGCATTGACGTTAGTCATAAGGCGCAACATAGCGTTTGCGTCCTGAGGATTAAGCGGCAACAGTTTTAGCCAGGCAAGCCAATGCAGGTCAATGGCACTCAAACGGCCTAGCGTGATGACATCGCGAACGCGCCACGGTTCCAGGCTTATCCCCATAACTTCCATGTCATGAGGAATAACGATAAGTTTTTCTTGATAGAAGTTGATACCGCGGACGAATTCTTTCAACCAGCGTCGGGAGTGTTCTGGTAAGCTCTCCTCAATGCTGGCGGCAGCGTAACCGAAATCGATAATACGCAAAGCATGATCGATGTCGCGGGTAAACGGGCCGGCCATTTCCGATATTCTGCCTTGAGTTACGAGGCGCAATACCGACATTTGCCCCAGCCGCAGATGGGCATTGACCATTCCCAGAGCAAAAGCAAGATCATCATCGTGTTTTGCTTCGATGAATGGTATGGAATACTCGTTCCAGTAGATGTTTACGTTGTCACGCACCGGAACGTTGGAGGTGGGGAATACTGCCAGGCGTTCATCAATTTTCGTGGGTTCTGGAAGTGTCCGCAGGAGGACACAACCAAATAGTGTAATAACCATAATCAGGGACAACAAAAGAGTTACCGAAACTATTATTATTGCGGGGATTAAGCGTCTTTTTTGCTGGTGATTATGATGCGTCCTGTTTTGTGTTTGTGACGAGGCGTTAGGTGTTTTATGCATATTCGAAATAATTTTTCATGGTGGCCCGTTTTCGCAGACGCAGCATGTTGTTGTTGGGCATTTTCGATGTCCCAGATAATCCTCAAGAGGAATAGCTTTAACTATCTTATCCATAAAACCTCCTATGGAAATTGTAGGCACTGTGAACTCCTTTGTTTGTTCAACGCGCTCCCGATCATCAGCCGGAAGCGTTCAGAGCGACGTAACCGCGCAGAACAAGTGATCAAATAGTTTACCGATATATTCAGAGGTTACACCTCCTTTGACCTAATCAAGGCAATATATGGTAATTTGGGAGAGTTGCAAATCAGGGTTAGCAGATTGACACTGTCGCTCGATGCAACTTCTCTAAAGTACCGTACATTCATTCTAGCCGCCAGATTCTACGATGCTTTGCAGTTCTGCCAAGTTGAGCTTGCCGCTGCCCAGCATTGGTATTTTTTCAATAAAAATAAAATTTTCCGGTCGTGGGATCCACAAATTGGGCAGATGTCGTTTACGCAATGCGGTAACAACAGCTTCCGGGTTGAGTTTGGGATCGGAATAGAACACAATCAATTTTTCACCTTTGCGTGGATCCTTGGTGCCGGTAACGGCGATTATCAGGGATTCGGGTTGTAGAAATTCATTTATCTCTTTTTCAACTAGTTCATGTGGGATCATCTCCCCGGCAATTTTGCTGAAACGCGAGAGTCTTCCGGTGATGGTGATGTAGCCATTGTCATTCATTTTACCGATATCGCCAGTGATGTACCAGCCGTCCCGGATGACTTTAGCGGTTGCTTCCGGGTCGTTCAGGTAGCCTTGCATAACGTTGGCTCCTTTTACCAGGAGCAGACCATCGTGTTCGGGCGGAAGCGGCGCGAATGTTTCAGGGTGGACAATTTTGACGCAGATCCCCGGCATGGCAGCGCCGACGCTGCCTGGCTGTCCAACTTGTGTGCCGATGTCAACAGTTGAGTTGGCAACATTGATTGAGACTACTGGTGAAAGTTCAGAACAGCCGTATCCTTCGGCGATACTGAGGCCGGTTATTTCAAAGAATTTTGCGGCAATATCGTCGCGCAACTTTTCCGCGCCGGTAACAACCAATCGCAGTGAGGCGAAATCATCTGGTTGGCAGCGGCGCATATAGGCCTGAAGGAATCCGGGAGTAGCCACCATTACCGTTATCTGATTGTGTTTGAGTACATATCCGACACTTTGCGCGTCGAGCGGATTCATCACGTACACAACTTCGGCACCATAGGTGATTGGCAACCACAGGCAGACGGTCAATCCGAACGAGTGAAAAACCGGCAGATTGCCGATAACCTTATCGGTATTCCGCCAATTCATAATCCGGATGAATGAAAAGAGATTGCTGTTAATATTGTGATGTGACAACTTAACTCCTTTCGGAATGCCGGTTGAGCCACTGGAAAAAATCACTGCCCCGGTACGGTGGACATCGTTGTAACTAAGCGGCGACATTATTTTTATAAGCACTCGCCAGGGCAATATTCCTGCCAGAACCGCAAAGTAAATGCGACGGAAACGTGATATGGTGGGGGCAATGTCTTCCAGAAATACCATTTCCGGTAGGGGGTCAGTGTTGAGTTTTTTAAGAAATCGGCGACTGGTGAAAAGATATTTGATTTCAGCCTTGTCAATTGCCGCACGGATCGCCGCCTGTGAGGCGGTAAAGTTCAGGATTGCCGGTGTTTTATCGGCCAGCTGGATGGCCAATAAAGTAATTACTGTGCCGACGCCGTTGGGCAACATCATCCCGACATAAGGAGAAGTGTCTGCGGTAGATGTCAACCGACGGATTTCACGACTGAGTAAAACCGAGCGTACCAGTATTACAAAATTAATATATTCACGTTGGACGAAACCGTCGTATTCCTTGATAATCTTCTTGAACGGATGACGTCGTGTAAATTTTACAAAACGAGCGTGTAACGGTAATTCTTTGGAGTCAGGGATGATTTCGGTTGCCGCAGCCATTTCTGAAAGTTTTTGGCGAATTTTGTAATTGGGGGTATCGCGTGGGATTGGTTTGCCGATAGTAATACATGCCGGATGGGGGATTTCCTTCGGCAAACGTAATTTGAATTTGCCGCAGTAACGAGTAAAAATGCTGCCCCAGAGCATGCCCAGCCGAACGGGGATGAAAGCAACCTCAATATCTTGAGGTGACATTGCGGTAATTCCCTTTTTGAAGCTGGACATAATACCGTTGCGGGTAACTCCACCTTCCGGGAAAACACATAATACTTCACCAGCGCGTAAAAGTTGGTTTGTGGTTTCAAACATTTGGCGCAATTTATGCGGCTTACCTTCCGGTACTTCGATGAACCCGGCCCATTTAACCAGTGAATGGAATATCGGGTAACGATAGAAGCTTTCGTGCATCATAAAATGGACTCGTCGCGGAGTGCAGGCGTAAATAAGAAAAATATCAATAAAAGAGACATGATTAGCGATGAGCAAAACAGCGCCTTTATTGGGGATATTTTCGCGTCCATATACTCGCAAATAGTGAACGGTGTGCGTTAGTAGAAGTTGAATCGTTTGGATCATGAATACCGGCTCCCGTCGGAAAATATAAGCGGAAGATAAAAATAGAAAAATGCCGTTTGCAAAAAATATTAAAGTGGGATTGGTGTTTATCTTGAACACAAAAATTGCAGTAATAACGGCGAGTATTGTTCCTGACAAGAATATGATATTGAGTCCGGGAATAATTTTTCCGGTACCTTTGCCATGAGCGGAAAACCAATCCAGCCACCCGTCCAATTGTGAGAATGCAATTCCAAGGAAAAATCCGGAGCAAAGAATAAATATCAGGAATGACGGAAGCAACCACAACCAGCCGGTCATTTGATAAATTTTACTGGGGAAAAGCGCGGCTACAATGGTGCAGATAATGGCGGCGCCGATGCCAGGCGGTATTAAGCCGAGTTCCGGTTTGTTGCCGGCAAACCATTTTCCCGCAATAATGCCCAGGATAATGGCGACCGGCAGGGCCAAAGCATGAATCAGGCGTGACAGTTCTTCATCAGGAAGAAATAGTTGTTGTTTAACGAAGTTTAATGAAACGGCGGCAAACAACATAATACCGATGAGCAGACAGAGTTTGGCGAGAATAACAAACCTGAACAGCTGATTGGAACGCATGAGTTCTACAACGGCACGCAATGAATTGCTGGTTGAGGCTGGGTAATTTGTTCTGGTTTGAAACTTCGCCGCGTTCATCATCTATTTTTTGGGAATGTAAAGAATCTGACCAACTCGGATAATATCTGAGTCAAGCCGATTGGCGCGTTTAATTTCTTCTACCGAAACATGAGCGGCTCGGGCAATGGCACTCAGTGTTGCTCCGGCTTGTACCTCATATTTGTAGAAACTGCCGGGGCCTGCGGGTATACCTCCATCATCCCGTGATGATTGAGTCGGAGGCGCTGCTTTGGCAGCGGCATTTACCGTTTTGACAATTTGGTCAGTTACCGTATCGATAATTTTCTGTTCGCTTTCCCGGCGTGAACGTTTTTCTTGTTCCAGAGCGCTTTGCATGGCGGCGACCCGTGAATCCAGCTCATGATTTTGCCGGTTGAGGATTTGCACTTTTTGCTGCAGATCCTTTACCTGTTCAACTGTCATTGAAAATTTGTCCTGCAACGCATTTACCTTATTTTTCAACATGGCAGTTTGTTCCTGATAAAAACGGAAATTTTCTCTGGATTCAGCCCTGATGGTGTTGATTTGAGGTTGTGTCACCGGAGCGGGTGAACCGCGTTGCATGGTTTCGCAACCTGATAAAAGATACGAGGCGCTGACAGCTAGCGGAATTATAAAATATCTCATAAATCACCGTATTTTTAAAATTTCAATTTTATAAAGTATAGTTTCACCATCATCAATGGGCTATAAAATATATTATGATTTTGATTGTTTGCAATAACGGAGCGTGAGTACCAACAGATCGTCTTCGATTTCGGTGGTACCGATGAAGTCGGTAACTGTAGTCATCAAGTATTGGTTGGTTTTTTTCGCATCGAACTTATTTGACGACTCTATTATTTGCAGCAACCTTGTCCGACCAAATTTTTCGCCGGTGTAATTATGAGCATTGATGACACCATCTGAGCAGAAAACCAATTTATCGTTTGCCGCAAGTTTGATTTTGTCTTCTTCATAATTTTCAGACGACGATACCCCCAGCGGCAATCCGTGAATAACCGGAATAGATTCGGGAACACGGTGTTTGTTATTTAGCCGAAAAAACGGTAAGTATCCGGCATTGGTGTAGCTGAGGATACCGTTCTTTGTGTTAAGTACTATTAATATCAATTTAACAAACATAGACATTTCGTTGCCCAGGCAGAGACAACGATTGACTTCAGTAGCAATCTCTCCGGGCGAGACAGTGCCAGCGGCTTTAGTGCGTAATAAGGTGCGGGTAACGGCCATAAACAAAGTTGCAGATACGCCTTTCCCGGAAACATCGCCGATTGCCAGGCAAAAGTGATTTTCGTCTATCATGAAATAATCATGCATATCACCTCCCGGAGGGGTTCCGGATTGTACAAGTGCCGAAACTTCAAAATTTGATGTTTTAGACAGTACTGGTTCCGGGCAGAGCAAATGATTACCACGGATATTTTCAGCAATATCCAACTCACTCTCCAGGCGTTTTTTTGTAATAGTGTTTTTCTTTACTTTTTTGATTCCACTATTGATGGATTCAAGCATGTTATTGAAAATACTTCCCAATTCCTTAATTTCTGTGCAACCGTTTAAAGTGACTAATCCGGCAGCAAGTTTTTCGGTTTTGAGCGATTTCATGGTTGCAATCAATTTTGATATGGGATTACTAATAGATTTTGCAAAGAATATACAGGCGATAATCATCAGTAGCATGATAACTAGTGTTACAGTCAGTACTTTGAGCACTAGAAAGTCAATTTCACTGCGAATTATTTCCTGACTTTTTGCCGCCATCTTGTCAATTTCATCAATATATTCACCAGTACCAACGATCCAGCCCCAAGGTTTAAATAATTTGACGAAAGTTAATTTCGGAGCAGGAGGTTGTTCCGGTTTGCTATACTCATGCTTGGGCCAAAAATAGGTAAGAAATCCCTCGCCGTATTTACGGCAGATATCCACCATTTCCGGTACATGCAATTTGCCAGCGGCATCAGGGATGACGGAATAATCAGAACCTTCGATTAACGGCAAAAACGGATGAATAACGCTGAACGCTTTCATGTTGTTGACAAAAATATAACCGCGGCCCTTTCCTCCGTACAGAAGCTTTCTGATCGTATTTTTAGTTTTCTCCTTAGCGTCAAACTCGACTTGTTCCGGTGAAATTCCGGCAAGAATCACCTGACTGAATTTTTGTGGTTGACAGAAATATGCCAGGCGGTGTAAGCGGCTGTTGGGAGCATAGATAAAGCCATGCTTACGGCTCATTAACTGATGTTTAAGGAGTGTGAATAACTGGTCTTTGGCATAAACGTTTTTGGGCTCAAAAATAAAAACCGTAACATTATGACTTTTTGATATATTGTCCGTTATCGCATGATTTTTATTGAATTCTTTAAGAGTTGGTGCAGTTGAAGAGATACTTGATGGCATTGCGTGGGTAAACATGCACTTGAGGACAGATGCGCGCAGTCGTGATCCATAGCTTTGTTTCAACTGTTTCGGGTCGGTAGTTGCTTCATAATTTGTCTGGATTACTCCTTCGGCTATTTGAACAATTTTCCGCAACTTATTTTTTACCTGATCAACATATCTGGTTCTGGCCACTTTTATGTCGCTTTCTCCCTTAAGCTCAATTTCGAGAATCGCAACCCCAAGAATAATGCCAACCGTAGTGGTTAGAATCAGAATGCTGATTAATGATATCTGTGAGTGTAATTTCATGCTTTATTCCTGTCGAAACGCAATGTCAATATGGCAACATCGTCCTTGAACTTGGTACTACCGATAAAATCGTTGAGGTGGAGCGTCAGCCTCTCTACGGTTTGCGCAGCATTCGCGCAATTGCATGTATCCTGCAGCGATTCATGAAGTCTGGTGGTTCCATATTGTTTCCCGATAAAGTTGACCGCTTTAATCAAACCGTTGGTACACAGTACCAGGCGTTCTCCACGTTGCAGTGAGACCAACTCTTCTTCATATATGGAGTTCGGCTTACTTCCCAGAGGTTCGCCGTGAATGACCGGCAATGATTCGACCGAGTGATTGTTGCGAATTAGATATGACGGAGTACAGCCGGCGTTGGTGTAAAACAAATTACCGTTGCTGGGATTTAAAATGGCAAGGAATAATTGTACGGATGACTGATTTGATCCGGACAGGCAGAGATTACGGTTGATTCCGGTAACAATCTCTCCTGCTTGCAAGCCTTTAACTGCTTTGGCGCGAAGTAAAGTACGGGTGATGACACCAAGCAAGGTAGACGACACTCCCTTGCCGGAAACATCACCAATGGCGAGACAGAAGTGGTTACTGTCAATGAAGAAAAAGTCATAGAAATCGCCCCCTACCGGTCGGCCGGGTTGAATTATCGCGTCGATATCAAATTCTTTTGCCGGTGGTGATTGCGGATTTAAACTTGGGAGCAGATAGCGCTGAATTTCCTGTACAATTTTCAGTTCACTACGGGCCAGCTCTTTGGCACCTGCAGTTTTCTGAATTTTTTTTATGCCTGAATTTACGGAATTAATTGTTTTATTAAAGATTTTTCCCAATTCGCTAATTTCGTGACTGCCTTTAAGAACAACGGAAACTCGTGACAACTCATCGGTACGCACTGTTTTCATGAGTTTTATAAGTTTGGAGATGGGCCGGCTGATAGAACTGGCAAAAAACGTTGCAAGTAGAATCATAATTGAAATTACGCCCGATGCTACCAACAGAATTTTTGTGATCATCGCTTTAATTGTCACCTGATTACGAGCTACATGGATTCGGTTGGCCATAAAAAAACCATCCAGATATTCGCTGGCCCCGATAACCCATTGCCATGGAGTAAAGATTTTGACAAACGAGAGTTTTGGATATTCCTCAGTAGAATTGAAAGACAACAGCTTTTGCCAACTGTAACGCACAAATCCCTGTCCGCGTAAATTGCAGACATTCAACCAGTCGGCGACGAACTTTTGGTTATCAAATTCGGTAATGGTTGCCAGGTGTTGATTCTCAAATTCTGGAGACGGCGGATAAACCAGAAAGCGTTGACTGGAATCCAGAATAAATACATAGGCAGCTCCTGAATCAAAAAGAAACTTTCTCGAAATGTTTTTAATTTCCTGCTGAATCGCGGCAATTAGTGCTTGCCGCGATATGCCGGCAGCCGCAATTATTTCATTTTCTGTAATGCGTTTAAAATAAATTAGTGTTGTATTTTCATGCGGGGTAAAAACAAACCCTTCTTTCCGTTCCTTAGCCGCATTTATAACAGCGCGCATTTCCTCAGTGTTGTCATCTGTTGTCAACAACATTGGAATAATCTCTTGTGGCAAATAGTTATTGAATTGCGTCAGGGCAGGAAGTTTTTCGACGGCAGTATGGGGTTGGTGCTGAGATTTTGCGAACTCTTCGATTGCGGCGACTACGGAGCGGAGCGCGATCCCATATTTTGCTATCATGTGATCACGGTTATGGATGCTATTGTATCTTTCCTGAATCAAACAATAAACGGTATCCACCACATCCTTGAGGCGAATTTTCGTTTGGGTCATGAGACTGCTTCTGGTCTCCTTTATGGCACGATTTTCCTGGTGTTTTATCATGCCAATGAAAACTGGCAGGATAAACGCAACCGTGACTACCAGTATCACTATATTCAGGAGAGCTATGTGAGTGCGCAATTTCACGGACGTGCTCCTTGCCGGGCAACTATAAACCGGTGTAACATTTATTTACACAAGACAATAACCGCAAAGAGCTACTTTTTCAAGTATTTTCGTCAGTCTTTTCCCAATCTTCCAGGTTGCCCGCCTGAACAATGAAAATAGGATTGATATTAATATCATTGCATTTAATGAGTATTTGATATTTTATTGGATCACGGACAAGCAGCTTTTTCAGCAGGTGGGTAAATTCGTATTTGACTTGTCCAGTGGTGGTTGTAAGTCTGATTGAGTTATTGACGCGCAGGATCTTGCCGACATCAAAATTATAGCCACGCGATACTGCTTCGCATTGAACATTAAACAGAAAACCGCCGATAGCTCCAAGCGGGTCATGACAAGCCTTGAAACGCAGTAGTTGCGGGTGGGCCGTATAACCTTTTGTGTGTCCGGTCAACACCGCCTGTGCCAGAAGTCCTTCGCGCCACAGCGCGACAATCCCCCTGGCATCAAGATATTTTGGATGAATAGTCCATAATCTCATTTGACTAACTTTTTCAAATTCTGTTCGGCCCGATTAATTACATTCTTGTAAGGAGGAGCATGCCGATCAGGAGAGTTGTCAGTTCAACTATAAAACCACACAAGCTAATGATATTTTCGTTAACTCCACCAAAATGTTGTTCGCAGACGTTGCGTATCAGGCGAGTTATTAAAAATGCTACACCGATTGCAAGTAATGACGGAACAGGAGCGATAAAGAGAACAAAAAGGACAAAGAAAATTGCCATAATCCAGACATGAAATCGATCGGAGGAGGCAACGAATAAGAGCGGTTTTCCTGAGTGCATAGACGTTGTTGCCGCCAATTCGGCCTGTGATGTGAACGCGAGAATATAGACCGCGAACAGCCAGAAGTGATATTCGAAATAAAACATCAGGAAAAAACAGAATAGCTTGAACAAGATGAGAAGCGTCAGCATCAATGTACCGATGGGGGATCTGATATCCCTGAAGTCCGCAGTAAGTTCCGTCAACGCTTGAAGCGGTGGTACCCGATCAAAAGTTTGTTCAGCAAATGAGAGTAGGCAGGCAATATTACGCCCAGATGTGGCAACTTCGGTCAGCACTGTTGCGACAGCCGCAAACAGGATTGCCGCCGGAACCTGAGGCAACAAAAGTGACAATAACGCGGCCGAAAGCCACAATAAAAATGCGGCAATAACCCCGAGAATCGGAAACATTATTTGTTTGGCAATACCAGAATAGCCCGCGCCTGACTTACCGGTGATTTTTTGTCTTATCATCTGTGGCAACGGAAAATCAATCAACATATCCCATGCAGCTTGAAAATTGGCGACAATATTACGTAGTAACATTTTTTTCTCCCTGTTAATTAAATCGTCATAATTTTTTGACGATTAAATTTTGTTTTTTTCGCGGCAGGGGCGGTTTGTTTAGAAGCGTTTCGCTCTGCCTCCACGACTTTGTGATATTCACGTTCCATAATCTTGTGGATGTCTTGCGCCAGCTCTTTCCGGGAACGAGTCCCCGCGTGAATCGGCGGCAGGATATAAACCTCTACTTCCATTTTGCGATACCCCAGTATTCGCCAGATATTTGGCAACAGCATGTCGTTTCCATACCAGGCCAACGGTTTGCCGTCTTCGGGTAGTTTATAACGGGTGATAATCGGCAGTATCGGCAGTTCTGTGCCAATTACTGATTCAAACGGGGTGGATTTGAAAGGCAGCATGCCCTGTTCTCCACTGCTGCTGGTACCCTCCGGATAAACCAGTAACGATATGCCGTGAAACATTGTATCCTTGAATTCTCCAAGAGTTTGCTTTGACTTTTGCTTTGAACTACGGTCGACCCAGATTGAACGGCTGACGCTCAGATACCAACCCAGCAGCGGCCATTTTCGCACTTGGATTTTTGAGGCAAAACGAATCGGAAAAAGCGACGCGTGTACCAGAATATCAAGATAACCCATGTGATTTGAAACAATCAAACCTTGTTCCATCGCGGCAAGATCACCATGGACTTTTATTTTTAAATTAATAATGCGGATAATGCCACGAGCCCACAGGCTGGCGCATAGAGAGATTCGTTTAATGGCTTGCCAGCCGCCGAAATGCAGACAAAAAGTGTAAGCCCAGATAATCAACATCCATACACTAAGAACTAAAATCCGTGAAATTTTCAACAGCAGAGTCATATAATTGCTTCCTAATATAACTTCCTGAATACGTGATAAAACACATAATCGACGCAATAACCTGAGCGGTGATTAAAAAAAGTGACGCACGTATTTTTCCGGCAATTTCCTGCAGTCGAGAAGAATAAGAAAATCAATCGTGCCAAACTCCCGGTCGAGTGCCGGTGCGCCGCAAATACCGACGCCAAGACGCAAATAGCCTTTGAACAATGGCGGTATGTGTCGTAAGAGTGATCCCCGGGAGTTTTGCAGCAATTCGGCTATTTCACGCCCGTCAGGTTTGGGCAGGACAAATTCATCCCGTGGCGTAGCCTTGAGAATATCGGAGAAAATTCTCTTCTCTTTGAAATACTCATATAATCCCCAGCCGATAAGAGAATCAGTAGTTTCCAGGCTGACACAGCCCAGGAGATAATCAAGGCCGGAGCGCTTGCGGATTTCAGCAATGCCGCCCCACAATAGCGCGACGACTGCCCCGTTACGATAATCTGGAGAAACACATGAACGCCCCATTTCTATTGTGTTGTCGGCTATTGTTTCTAAACCATCAATCCGATACTCCCGGGATGAATAGAAACCCAAACCATCTTTGGCAACAGAACCGAGATGAACCCGATAGGTTCCGACGATTTTGCCGGTTTTTTTCTCGATGACAACCAGGTGCAGACAGTAATCGTCATATTCATCCTGGTCCAATTCATTTTCAAGAGCTGAATCAAGACCTTTGCCCTGTTCAAGGTTAAAAACCTCATAGCGAAGACGTTGCGCCAACTCAACCTCGTATTGATTTTCTGCGAACTTAATCAAAAATTGTTCACTTTCGGCAATCAATGGAGGAGCACTGGTGATTTTCATTAATTGTTTTTCAGGAGTCACCTTAGTAATCCAAGTTTCTCGTTTAACCTATCTTTTTGACTGGTAAAGTAACCGACATTGGGCTAATATTCCAGTTGTCGATGCAAACTTTTGCAGGATTTAAAGAGTATATCATATTGGAAGCTTATGAATTGCATGTTTCACATTGTTTTAATCAAGCCGGAAATTCCACAGAATACAGGTAATATTGGCAGATTATGTGTTTCCAACAATATTCATTTACATTTGATTGAACCGCTTGGATTTTCACTTGATGACAAGTATCTCAAGCGGGCGGGGATGGATTATTGGCAATACTTGAAAGTGAGTTTGTATTCGGATTGGGAAGATTTTCTCAAACGTCATCCTGATGCTTGCCTTTACTTCTTTTCAACCAAAGGAAGCAAGTGTTTTTGGGAATGTCCGTATGTTGATGGTGGGTATCTGGTGTTTGGCAACGAAGGTTCAGGATTGCCGGAGGGTTTTTATGAGAAATATCGGACTCAATTATTCTCAATTCCTATGAATGGCGATTTTTCTCGCAGTCTCAATCTGGCTAATGCTACTGCCATCGTTTTATATGAAGGACTTCGGCGACACTATATCGCCGGCTCAGTCAAAGGAACCGATTACAACTATGCCGGGAGATATTGAGAAAACAATGAAGATGCCGGGAACGGCTGTATGCCGTTTGCCCGGAAGTAAACCGTGCTGGAAAATATTTCATCATCCGATAAAAACAATTACTTGTTACGGACTAAAGGAGGTGTTTAGTTGTCTGGCCACAGTGGAGGCTGAACAGCGGAAAGGGCGTTACGTGGTTGGCTTTATTTCCTACGAGGCGGCAGCGGCTTTTGACCAAGCCTATCCGGTTCGTGAAAGTCGTTTCCCTTTACTGTGGTTTGGGGTTTATACGGGAACACCGCCGGTTTACGCGGTGCGGCATGAGGATTGTTCCATTGCTACGGTTATCAACCAGCCGATTCCAGAGGTTTCTGAGGACGATTATTTCGCGGCTATTCGCGATATCAAGTCTCAATTACGTGATGGAAATGTTTATCAGGTCAATTTTACCTTTAGAAACAGGTGTCGGAAGCCGACATCGCCGGCGCGACTTTTCAACACTCTGTTTTTGCGTCACCCTATGCCGTATGCGGCATTTGTCAATACCGGTGATTATCAGTTGATTTCGCTTTCACCGGAACTCTTTCTGGAGAAAAGAGGTAAAAATATTCGGAGCAGCCCGATGAAGGGTACATCGTCGCGTAATGCCGATCCGGTTCAAGATCAGCGACAGGCGACTTTTTTACAGCGTGATTCGAAGAATATGGCGGAAAATCTGATGATTGTGGATATGGTACGCAACGATTTAGGACGCATATGTCTATCCGGCTCGGTGCGGGTTGATCCGATTTTTGAAGTGCAGACTTATCAAACTTTACATCAGATGGTCAGCACAGTGCATGGAGAATTGATGTCGGATGTTGGTATAAGTAACATTCTTGAGGCCACATTTCCGGCGGCATCAATTACTGGCGCGCCCAAGATTGCGGCAATGCGGCATATTCAGCGTCTGGAATCGAGTCCACGGCGAGTTTATACCGGGGCAATAGGTGGTTTTGTGCCTAACGGTGATTTTTGTCTGAACGTAGCGATTCGTACGCTGATTTGTGGCGAAGGAATTACAGAATTGGGCGTTGGTGGTGGCATTGTCGCGGATTCGCGACCGGCAGAAGAGTGGGTAGAAGCATTGTTGAAAACCAAGTTTGTTGCAGGAATAACGGCGCCGCCCGGGATGCAAATTCTTGAAACAATGCTTTGGCGGCGGGGCAGGGGGATGCTTTACCTGCGGGAACATTTGCGGCGCGCGGCCCAATCACAGCGTGGTTTAGGTGGAATATGGGAAAAAGTGAGAGTGCTAGCTACCATATCAGATGCAGAGAAACGACTTCAAAAATACGATTTCGCGCGTGTGCGTCTACTGATAAACTACGACGGGAATGCCAAAATTGAAATATTTCCTCTCCGTCAGCCAGGTTGGAACAAATCAACGCTCAGGGTAAAAATCGCTGACCTCTCGACCAATTCACATGATGTCTGGTTGCGTTACAAAACTACACACCGCGAGTTTTACGACTACCAGTTCAAGCTTGCGCTTGATGAAGGATTTGATGAGGTTATTTTTTTCAACGAGCGTGGAGAATTGACGGAGGGCGCGATTTCCAATTTGTTTTTAAAAATAGACAATAACTGGTATACGGCACCGGTTAAATGTGGTTTGTTGCCCGGAATTTGGCGTGCCCGGATGATGCAAAAACTTATGGCATCGGAAAAAGTGCTTTATCGCGATGATTTGTCTCTTGCGGACGAAATACTATTGGGAAATGCGGTGCGTCGCGGTTGTGTCGGCAAAGTGTTCAGCTCATCTTAAATCCACGATCTGGTCTGACCAGAAATCTCTCGTCTTGAATTGTGGTCGGTTTGCATCTCGCGCGCTCGCGAACTATATTGTCTTTTTAATTATTGGGACAAAAATAAATATAAAGGAAACAACAACATGGCGAGAAAAGTAATCATTGCAGGAAACTGGAAGATGAATAACACGGCACCAGAAGGAAGCGCGTTGGTTGAAGCACTCAAACCGCTGGTTGCCGGAATTGACGCAGCCGACATTGTGGTATGTCCACCGTTTACTACTCTTAACGCAGTGGTTGAAACAGCGTGCAATTCCAATATCAAAGTTGGAGCGCAGAACCTTCACTGGGCGGAATCCGGTGCGTTTACCGGCGAAATTTCCGCGGCAATGCTCAAAGAAGCAGGGGCTACTTATGTTATTATCGGGCACAGTGAAAGACGGCAATATTTTGGTGAAACGGATGCGACGGTAAATCAGCGTCTCCGGGCGGCATTATGCAGCGGCTTGATTCCCATTGTTTGTGTTGGTGAAACCTTGGAAGAACGTGAAGGTGAACGCACTGATAATGTGTTGTCTATGCAATTATCCGGAGGTCTGGCAGGTATTACTGCTTCTGAAATGGCAGACATTATAATTGCCTACGAGCCGATTTGGGCTATTGGTACCGGCAAGACAGCCACGCCGGAAATGGCTGAAGATACACATTGCTTCATCAGAGGTCGACTAATTGAGATGTTTGGTGCAGATCTGGCAGAAAAAGTACGCATTCAGTATGGTGGCAGCATGAAACCGGAAAATGCGGCTGAATTGTTGGCGCAACCGAATATTGATGGTGGTTTAATTGGCGGCGCCAGTCTGAAGGCGGCAAGTTTTGCGGCATTGATCAAAAACGCGATTGGGTAAGATATCAGCATAGCTGTGGGAAGATATTTTTTATTCGTTTAGAATTTTATTAAAAAGAGAGACTGGATAATGACAGATACCTGGCGATTTATAAAACTACGTCATTGGTTAATTGTTGCGGTTACGGTCTCTTTCGTTGCTGGTTGTGTTACATCCAACAACTATCTAACGTTAAGAGATTTTGCCGACACTCTTGAACGTGCCGGTATCAAGATAGAGCAAGTGCAGCCGATTATGCCGGATGTGCTCAAAGCAGAGAATGCGGTGGTTTTGACTATTGCCGGCCATGAGCTTGGTGTTTATAAGTTTAATCTGGAATTACCACAGGCGGCCAAACGGGTTGACAGAATCAGAAAAAATGGCTGTGTTTATTTTGTTGGTTTGAAATATCCGGCGATGGTACGAGGATCTTTTGTCATCGTGGGCTACCATTCAAACCCGAAAAAGAATGAAATCATCAAGGTATTCGAGCGATTTTAACGCTTAATCCTTAATAACTCTAAAATAAGCAATTATAAGGAACCAACAGAAATGACATGTGATTGTAAAAAAGAAAAGTACGTTTATTTTTTCGGAGGCGGTAAATCCGAGGGCAAAGCGTCAATGAAAGATTTACTCGGTGGTAAAGGTGCTAATCTTGCCGAGATGGCCGAGTTGGGATTACCTGTTCCGCCCGGATTTACCATTACGACCGAAGCGTGCGCGGACTATGGAAAAATCGGGAAGGATGAACTCTTTACCAAAATAGCTGGAGAGGTTAGAGCGGCACTCTCTAAATTGGAAGAGATTACCGGCAAAACTTTCGGGAAAGGCCCCAATCCATTACTGGTATCAGTGCGCTCTGGCGCGGCTGCGTCAATGCCCGGTATGATGGACACGGTACTCAATCTGGGACTAAATGACGAAACTGCCGCAGCAATGGTTGAGCGTACCGGCAATGAACGCTTCGTAATGGATTCCTATCGTCGTTTTATCCAGATGTTCGGTAATGTTGTTCTTGGTATTGAACACCACGAATTTGAACACGCGCTTGATGCAGTTAAACAGGAAGCCGGGGTCAAGCTGGACACCGAATTGACTACTGATAAACTCAAGGAAGTTATTTGCAAGTATAAGGCTGCTGTAAAATCTGCCACTGGCAATGAATTTCCAACTGATCCGATGCAACAATTGTGGCGCGGCATTCAGGCAGTATTTGATTCCTGGAGTAATCCGCGTGCCATTCGTTATCGTCAGATCAATGATATCCGTGGTTTACTTGGTACCGCAGTCAATGTTCAGACTATGGTTTTTGGCAATTCCGGTGAAAATTCTGCAACCGGCGTTGCCTTCACCAGAGACCCTTCAACCGGGAACAACAAATACTTCTATGGCGAATTTTTGATCAATGCCCAGGGTGAGGATGTTGTAGCCGGGATTCGTACGCCGCAGGAGATTACGCTGGCCGGTTCCCGTGAATGGGCCAGGTCACAAAAGGTTGGTGAAGAAGTACGTGCGGCCAAATATCCTTCACTTGAAGAGGCTATGCCGAAGTGTTTTAAAGAACTTGACGCTATCAAATCAAAACTGGAAACTCATTACAAAGACATGCAGGATCTTGAGTTTACCATTGAAGACGGTAAGCTTTACATGTTGCAGACACGCAATGGCAAACGTACTGCCGCTGCCGCAGTAAAAATTGCGACAGATTTGGTTAAAGAGGGTCTGATTGACGAAAAAACTGCAGTTATGCGCGTTGAACCAAGCCAACTTGACCAGCTGCTCCATCCGGTATTTGTTAAATCATCAGAAGAAGCTGCCGAACAAATTGCAGTCGGGTTGCCGGCTTCACCGGGCGCGGCTACAGGACAGGTTGTATTTAATGCCGAGGAAGCTGAAGCGTGGGCTGCCGAGGATAAAAAAGTGATCCTCGTCAGGATTGAGACCAGCCCTGAAGATATCGGCGGTATGCATGTTTCTTCAGGAATATTGACCGCTCGTGGTGGTATGACTTCTCATGCGGCAGTTGTCGCTCGTGGCATGGGTAAATGTTGTGTTGCCGGTTGTGGCGAAATTGTTATTGACTACAAATCTGAAAAATTTGTCTGCGGCGGGAAAACCGTCAAAAAAGGTGATTGGATATCCTTAAACGGTTCGGTTGGCGCCGTATATCTGGGACGTATCAATACTGTTGAACCCGGCCTTTCCGGTCCCTTTGGTGACATCATGGAGTTAGCGGACAAGTATCGTAAACTGGGCGTTAGAACTAATGCCGACACGCCGCATGACGCGGAAGTGGCCGTCAAATTTGGCGCCGAAGGTATCGGGCTTTGTCGTACCGAACACATGTTTTTTGAAGCAGACCGTATTATTTCTTTCCGTCGACTGATTCTGGTTGCTGAAACCGTCAAAAAACTCAAGACTACGCACAATGTAAAAACATTGGATGAACTCAAAACCAAATGTTGCGACTGTACTTGCGGTTGTGATTGCAGTGATGCCGCTGAGGCAATCGCGCAGTATGAGCAGGCTCTGGGTGAGCTGCTGCCAGCGCAACGCGAAGACTTTGTGGGTATTTTTAAGGCGTTGGATGGACGCCCGTGCACCGTGCGTTTGCTGGATCCGCCGTTGCATGAATTTTTGCCGCACGATGATAAAGGACAGCAGGAAATGTCTGAACAGATGGGAGTATCGATTGCCCGTATCAAGGCATTGGTGGATAGTCTCCATGAGTTCAATCCGATGCTGGGTCATCGCGGTTGCCGACTTGGCATGACTTATCCTGAAGTTACTGAAATGCAGGCTCGCGCAATTTGTGAAGCAGCTTGTGATGTGTCCGGCTCTAAGCCGGAAATCATGGTGCCGTTGGTCGGACATGTTAAAGAGTTGTCCAATCAGAAAGAAATCATTGAAAGAGTTATCGCCGAAGTTGAAACTGAACGCGAAACCAAACTCAATGTCCTTATCGGCACAATGATTGAAGTGCCACGCGCGGCAATCACTGCCGATCAGATAGCCGCTGAAGCGGAATTTTTCTCTTTCGGTACTAATGACTTGACGCAAATGGGGTGTGGATTTTCGCGGGATGACGCCGGAAAATTCCTCGGTGAATATGTCGCTAGTGGCGTTTACGACTACGATCCTTTCCAGGTGCTGGATCAGGAGGGCATCGGGGAGCTGGTCAAAATAGCCGTTGAAAAGGGACGGTCAGCCCGTCAAAACATTAAACTCGGTATTTGCGGTGAACATGGCGGTGAGCCCAAATCCGTCGAATTCTGTCATCGGGTTGGGTTGAACTACGTTTCCTGTAGTCCGTTCCGGGTGCCTATCGCTCGTCTGGCTGCTGCTCAAGCCACTATTCGAGAGTAACAATACAATAGTGCCCGGCGTTACGCCGGGCACTATATATTTAGACTTGCTTTGAGTTGTCGGCCGTGTCTGTTTTTTAAGCAAAATATAAAATTGAGTCAAACTACGGCTGGCGCTTAACGGTGCAGGTGAGTTCCTGTCGACGACGACAATTTTTTGTAAAATTGTCGGATGTAGACAGGATTTTTTTTGCAAAAAACACGGTCATTGCGTTTTTTTTTCCTCTCTAAAAATTACCGGGAAAGAACAGCACTCGACCCGTGGGATGCCGTCGAACATGACCATAAACGCCAGCGAATTCAACGGGTTTCACTGGAATGCGACGGCTATCCGCTTATCGTGTGGTGGCATCCGGCCAATCCGCATCAGCCGGAATTAA
>JAGYNC010000059.1 GCA_018400135.1 Victivallaceae bacterium | reverse complement strand
TGCGCGTTAGGTTGCCACGGCGGACAGCCCTCCACCGGTCTGCGACCGGTATATCGGAGTTTCAACATCCAACATGGCTAGCGCCCCGTAAAACTGATGACATGACACATTCATGGGCACGACACGATCAAGGGGATCGTGGAACATATCCCGCGCCACTTTAATAAATATTGAAAATCAGCGCACTTATCCTATATTAGTGCCTGACCGAAAATAAGCCAAGTCGTTAATCGACCGCTATTTGACTTGCAACATCGCGTTGAAGTTCATCGCGGCGTTCCCGGTATTTTTATTTTCGGTCATCCACATGCCCACTAAAAATAGTGGGCTGGAAGACAGTAAAAATTATCATAAGAGCTTGAAAATGAACATGACAGTAACTGTTGGGAAACTACGTGAAAAATCAAGAATCGATGATGGATACAATAGTAATCCTGACGAATGTCTTGAAATTGTTGAGCGGTTACGAATAGAGGCGGGAAAATTTATTTATGATTACCCAACAACATTTCGAAGAGTTGTTAAAATTATTAGAAGAAAATCAAGTTGAATACGTAGTCGTTGGAGGATACGCCGTCGCTTTTCATGGGTACCCTAGATTCACCAAGGACATTGATATATTTTTCAAGAACTCGGAATCCAATGTAAAACGAATAAAAAAAGCATTGACATCATTTGGTTTCACTGAGAAAGACCTGCCCGATGAATTATTCTATGAAAAAGGCAATATAATTCAATTTGGAATAGAGCCGTTGCGCGTTGACATTATTAATGAAATTGATGGCGTAAGCATCGAAGATGCATTGAAAAATGCAGTGCGGGGAAAATATGGACAGGCTGAAATAAGTTTTATCGGAATAGGTGAACTGATAAAAAATAAGGAATCTGCCGGACGTGAACAGGATATCGTAGATGCTAAAAAACTAAAATCAAGACAATCACATAAAGGACAACAAAATGATGGATAAGGCAGAAAAAAGGGAAGAGAATTACGAATTCAGAAAACGCCTGAACGCGGTGCATCAGCCCGATCGTGTCAATCCTGGCGCGGTGGCCGAACCCGGTGAAACCGTGGTTGATAGTTCCTGGCAGATTGTAGTGGAAAGACAAGCCCGTCCGCTGGTACTCAACACGGCCAAAGATTTGCAGGATTACCTGCTGGTTAGCATGAAACTGTCGGTTGCGTTGTCACTGGTGGACAACTTCCATGACATGCCTGAACAGAGTATTGTGCTGGCTGAAATGGCCTCGTTGCCGGAAAGCATCAGCACCAAACTCGAACATCCCGGAAGTTATCAATTGCAGATTACCGCTAATCGGGTGTTAATAAGCGGGTATGATGATCGTTCCGTTGCTCAGGGCTCGTACTTTATCGAAGACTTGATGAATCTGCGTGAAGCACCGTTCTTGCAACATCAGGACGTGGTTCGAACTTCGAAGTTCTCCCCCCGTATGGTGCACTCCGGCTGGGGAATGGATCAGTTTCCCGACGCGCATCTCAACGTTATTGCTCATGCCGGCATGGATGCGATTCTCGTCTTTGCCAAGGGGGTCAATCATACCACTGTGGGTTTGATGGATTTCAACGATTTGATCGAGCGCGCCGCCGCCTACGGGCTGGATGTCTACCTCTACAGCTACCTGCACAGCGAAAGACATCCTGATGATCCTGATGCCAAAGAATTTTATGATTCAACCTATGGCAAACTTTTCGCCGCTTGTCCCAAAGCAAAAGGGGTTATTCTGGTGGGTGAATCGTGCGAATTTCCCAGCAAGGACGAGAATACACTGCAACAGATCGGCCGCGCCGCCTGTTATAAAGACGGCATCCGCAGTCTGAAACCGCGTCCCGGCTGGTGGCCGTGCAAGGACTTCCCGCAGTGGCTGGAACTCATCAGGGATACCATCCGCAACCACGCGCCGCAGGCGGAGATTGTTTTTTGGACTTATAATTGGGGTTGGGCACCCAAAGAGGAACGACTGCGGTTGTTGCGTACCATGCCGACTGACATTACTTTGCAGGTAACTTTTGAGATGTTCGACCAAATCAAGCGCAATGGAATTGTTAATCCGGTCATGGACTACACTATTACCCATCCCGGCCCGGGACAATATTTTCTGAGTGAGGCTGAGGTTGCCAAAGAACGCGGTATCAAACTTTACGCCATGAGCAACACCGGCGGCTGCACCTGGGACTTCGGCACCACGCCATACGTGCCGACTCCTTACCAGTGGTTGCGCCGCTACCAGGCGCTCTTTGATGCCAGAAATCGTTTTGGCCTTTGCGGGCTGATGGAAAGTCATCACTTTGGTTTTTATCCTTCGTTTATCAGTGAATTTGCCAAATGGTTGTATTGGGAACCGGAAACCGATCCGGAAACCATTTTGCGCGGCTTGGCAGAACGAGACTTCGGAGTCGCGGGTGCCGATGCCGCGCTCGAGTGCTGGCGGAATTGGAGCGCAGCTATCAATGACCTTATTCCCACTAATGAAGACCAGTACGGGCCGTTGCGTTCAGGTCCGTCATATCCGTTTATTTTCCAGCCGGATATCACTCGTACTTTCGACTCGAAAGAGATAAGCATGCCAACAGAACCACTGGCGCACTTCGGGGCGCGCATCATCAAGACTCTCTATCACCCATACGAAAACGAAGGCCAAACGCCCGGGGCGATTCGTTACCCGGTAGAAATCAAAACGTTGGAGAGAATGAGACAGCGCTGGCATCAGGGAATCGATAAATTGCAACTTGCCGTCGATCAGACACCACAGTCGAAGAAAGTCGCGGGTGAACGTCTGCTGGCATTGGGATGGTTTATTCATAACTCGGTTACCACCACTATCAACATCAAAAAGTGGTGGCAACTGAATATGCGTTTGCTGGTTGAAATCGATCGCGCCGCGCAGAATAGTGTTCTCGATAAACTGACGGTATTGGCACAGGCGGAAATTGAAAACGCGAAAGCAACTATTCCGTTCGTTGAAACCGACTCCAGATTAGGTTGGGAGCCCAGCATGGAATATGTTTGTGACCGCTGGCATCTCGAATGGAAAATCCGCCAGGTGAAACAGGTGATAGAAGAAGAAATTCCCGCCTATCGCCGCGCGGTCAACGTATGATCTTAAGACGGACTCTGCCCGTAACTCGGACATCACCACCAGATGGCCAGAGGTTGCGTTCTCTAGCGGCGCAAAATCTTTCTGACGCGGTACACCGTTTTCGTCAAGTTCAAAGCGGTAGATGCCGCCGTTCGGATGTGCCGACCTTGCGGCAATGTAAAAGCTGCTTTCCATTTTTTTGCCCTTTTTTCGAGTACGGGCGCTATCGCTTGATTGTTAATACTCTACACTTCTCGTCGTATTCGTACGCATACTAATACTTGAATACGACTGTCGTTCCGCCTCAATTGAATAAAGACAATAATACATCAAAATTTGTGCAAAAAACAACCCCTCTTTTGGTCATACTCCTAAAATCTTAAATAAAATAATGAAAGGCAAGAAAATGATGGTAACTACAAGAACAACGATTACAAGCTGTCTCAACCAAAAGAGGAACATCTCTCTTATCAAGAAAGAATTGTATTCGAATCCCGATCATTCTATGGCTTCCCTGGCAAGGTTTGTTTGTTCGGAATTCTCCTTCATCAGAGTGAGGTATTACTCCTGTCTAAAACTTCCCATTCCGGGTTTTTACTGTTTTTGCTGCAGTTCGATGGCTTCGCGGTAGAGCTGTTCTGCCTGCCGCGACGCTTCCAGTGCGTTCTTTTCTTGAAACATGGTATTGACCTGTTGTTGGATTTTTAGCGCTTTTTCGGGCAAACCAATGCGGTACAGCAGTAATGCCCGAGTGTTCAGTACCGACGCGTAAAGTTCGCTGTCCTGGGGCGATGCGATTTTCTGCGCGCGGGAAACGCATTGTTCTGCCACTGACAGTACTCCGGGCAAAAACGGAAATTCTGAGAGCAGGGTATACGCCATCTCATTCAGGCGCATGGCATTGTTATTAAAATGGTTGAGAAACGCTTTGCCGATTGCCGGGGCTTCGCTTTGATATTCCTGATAACGGACGGCAAAATCCAGTTTGGCAAAATAAATGCCAGCGACATCAGGAGTTTTTCGCAATCTTTCGTTTATAAATTTTATTGCTGCAGCCGGGGTGGCGGCTGTTTCATACATAAACAGCCGCATTCTGAACGCCGGACCGTTAGCTGGATCAATAGCAAAAATTTTGTTGGAGACAGTTTCAACCGATTTGAGTTCGTTACGGCGCACGAAAACTTCCAACTCTTCACGCAGCTTGGAAATTTTGCTTTGTTTGCTGATATCCAACTTGCCCCGGTAGAAGAGATCAAGAACATCCGGCAAATCCACCGGTTCGCCGTCCCAAATGATTTTGTTATCGATATTTATCAGGAAGATGCGAGGCAACATCCGGCTGTCTCCCAGATAGGTTAGAGTGGTGAGGCTCTGGTCATCCATTCCTACCGCGTAGTTGATTTTCGGATGTGCTTTGAGGAAATGCTGTATCTTTTCTTCCGGGTCACGGGATACGGCGATTATCTGCAGTCCCTGTTCCCGGTACTTTTTCTGCAGTTGCGCCATCAAAGGAACAGCTCGGGCACAGGCTGGCGACCAAGTGGCCCAAATTTTCAGGACAAACAATTTTTTCCCGGCATTTGGTTCATTACGGTTGAAAGAAATTTTTACCGGTCCGTTAAGCAGCCATTTAGCAACTTGTGGTGTAGCTGCGTCATCGCCGGTACGCAACGCGTTGGCCGAAGTTAGTACCACGCCGAGCAACAGGCAGCTTGCGATTGTTTTGCAGTATCGTGTCATATTATGACATCTCCAATGTAACAAATAAATTTGCAAAACCCATCAGTCCAGCGATACTGAAATTATTGTCTCTTATGCGATTGTATGCTCTGTGAACCTTGCGATTAAGCGCCAGAATAAGCGCGGCGGTGTGTTCAGCTACCGCATGGGGTGAATATTCGGGGACTCTCAAAACGTGTATTTTATTGAAAGTTGCCTGCAAATCGATATCGTAGGTTTTTGCGTCGAAAAAAGCAATCTTGATTTGTTCGCTATTAATAATGCTCTCCATGCCACACCACTATCCCGTTTTCTTGCTTTTTGCCAGGATGACTGCAGGCGTTTTTTTGCTATCATCTTTTTTGTTCAACTCAATTACATCGGCAATAATGTGCAAGGCTTCATTCAATAGAAAATCACTATCTCGTTGCGGCTCATCGCCGGTAACATATCTGTCAACCATAAGCTTTTTATTGGCTTCATCCATGAGTTTTTTTTCATTTAGGTAATCTTTCCAGCGCTGCTCTTCATGCAAGGAGATTTTTTTACGGCTTTTAAGCTTGTCAAAAATTTGTATGTTCTTTTTCAGCGCCTGAAACTCATCATTGCTACTCAACCTCACTTGCGAACGTTGTTTAGCAGTCTCTATTATCGGCGCCAATTTCTTGTTGAATATCTGGCGGGGCACCTGATCAATCGCGTCCCATGGCAGGTGATTATCGTTGTATAATTCGCCCAGTTCCATGTGTTCCGTAAATGATGGAATAACAATGTCTGACGACACCCCAAGCTGTTGTGTGGAAGAACCATTAACCCGGTAGAACATGGCACTCTCCAATTTTACGGTGCCGGCAGGAAAATCCTGATTAATATAGTTGAGTAGCCGTCGCAGCTGGATAACATCGAGTACGGTTCCCTTGCCGTATGTCCGTGAATCACCAACAATAATACCGCGATTGTAGTCTTTAACGGCCCCGGCAAATATTTCGGCAGCGGAAGAGGTCAGCTTATTCACAAGCACCAGCAACGGGCCCCGGTAATGGATATTGTCATCGGGATCGTATTTGACAGCAACTTTGCGATTACTTTGCCGCACCTGAACCACCGGTCCCTGTTTGATAAAAAGCCCCGTAAGATTAATAGCTTCAACGAGGCTACCGCCTCCATTGGATCTTAGATCCATGATGACCCCGTCAACTTTTTGTCTGGTGTATTCATCAAGGAATTTTTTGGTATCTCTGCTTGAACTTTTAAAATCCGGCTCTCCGCGAAAAGCGGCATCGAAATCCATATAGAATCGCGGCAACGTAATAACGCCAATTTTTAACGGACAATCATTCTCATCTTTTACTTCAATGACTTTACCCGACGCTTCACTTTCCTTAAGTTCAACCTTAGCCCGGGTAAGCGTCAAATTGACCGGTACACTATTCCTGCCTTTACTGCCGGGCAGAACAGTAAGGGTTACTTTGGAGCCCTCGTTGCCGCGAATGAGTTTAACCACGTTGGACACCGACATATCGATAATATCCACTGGCTCCTGTCCGTCTTCGGTAACGGCAATAATGCGGTCCTCCGGCTTAAGACGTCCATCTTTGGCGGCCGGTCCGCCGGGCATAATTTTTACCACCTTGGTGTAACCATCATCGCTGGTCAGTACCGCTCCGATTCCTTCGAGGGAAAGTTTCATATTAATATTAAAATCTTCCTCGTCCTTTGGCGAAAAATAACCGGAATGAGGACCGTAAGCTTGAGCCAAACACGTCAGATAGAGGCCCATAATGTCAATTTTTTCCTTCTGACTCACTTCATTGTGGATATCACGCAAACGCCGCATTATTTTCTCTTCGGGCGACCTTTTATACCACAGTTCATGCAGGATTTTCTGCTGTTCCTCGCTCATGTTTTCTTTAGCTGTCGCGTCATCTGCATCGGTTGCTTCGAGCTGTTCAGCCTCCATCGCTTTTTTCATTAATCTGAAGTAGAGCAAATCGTTTTTCAATTTTCGACGCCATACCTGGGTTAATTCTTTGTGGTTCGCGGAACGCGGCAGCTCCCGGCGATCGACGGTAAAAGATTCTTCCCTGGTAAAATCAAAGCCTTTTTTGAGTTCCTCTTCGGCAAATTGCCGATATTCATCCAGGCGTTCAAGGTAAAGGTCATATACTTCAAAGGCGAAATCGGTTTTTCCGAGTATGATTAAGTCGTCAAGCCGGTGACGGTAGTGTTCAAACTTCTTTACGTCATCATCCGTAAAATAAAGATTGTTTGGATCAAGCATCTTAAAATATCCATTAAAGAGCTTCTCAGAAATGTCGTTATCCATCTCCTGCTGGCGATAATGGTTTTTTGAAATAAGTCGGGACGCGAGTCTGGCAATAACCGTCAAGCGCTCACCTTCAGGTAATTCCTTACCTGTACATACTACCGAAGTCAAGGTCAGGGCCGCAAGCCCGCCACAAATCAGAATAATTGTTTTTCTTATCATTGTCATCACTATTTTTGAGAGGTTTATAAAAATGAGGAAAGGCAAAAACAATAACGTTTCCGCTCTGCACATTTAATGTACACGAGCGGTAGCCTTACATATAACTCGAACGGAAACAGTACTATAGGTTTGACAAGGCAATAAATCAATTTGTTCCCGGCTAAAAATCAAATTTCAGTTAACTGAATTGTGAATTATGATTGATATTTATCAGTTCCAGATTATCTTTTACTAACGGTAGTACATCTCGATGTTTCACTTGAGAAACAGCTCTTGGCATGATCTGGTTCAATGTAGTTTCGTAACCCCTCACTCTTTGGGTGGGGTCGAGGACCCCGTCCCAAAGAAGAGTGAGGGGTTACGTAGTTTCTTCCATTGGACATAAAGTATGGAGTTAACAAGTTGATTTTTCCGGTAACTGATCCCATTTTGGTATTTACCATCATTGCCCTGTGTATGCTGACTGCACCAGTGTTTTCTTCCCGTTTACGTGTTCCCGATCTGGTTTTGTTGCTCGGCATGGGAGCATTGCTCGGGCCTAACGCGCTGAATATTATCGAGCGCAATACTGCGATAACGCTGTTGGGTGCAGTCGGATTGGTTTATATCATGTTTCTGGCAGGGCTGGAAATTGATTTGCACCGCTTCAGATTCAGCTACAAACGCAGCCTGTTTTTTGGAGTATTGACTTTTGCCATCCCGCAAATCCTGGGGGCGTTGGCTGGATTCTACATTCTTGGTATGAACTGGTCGGCATCAATATTGCTCGCGAGCATGTTTGCTTCTCACACATTGCTGGCATACCCGTTAGCCAGTCGGCTTGGAATAGCCCGAAGCGAACCTGTGGCAATCACCGTTGGCGCCACCATCATCACCGATACTATGGCATTGCTGGTTCTGGCTATTATTGCTGACTCCACCCGAGGCATGGCATTGAATTTGAGCTTTTGGGCAACCGTTATTATTGGCATGATAACAATGACGGTTTTGATCTGGAAAGGCATTCCGATTGTTTCCCGCTGGTTTTTTCAACGAGTTACAGAAGAAAGCAATGCGCAATTTTTGTTTGTTATCGTCATGGTTTGCGGTTGTGCTTATCTTTCGCATTTTGCCCGGATGGAACCGATTATTGGTGCCTTTCTGGCGGGGGCCGCTTTTAACCGGTTGATCCCGGAAAACAGCCCATTGATGAGTCGCGTAACTTTTGCCGGAAATACGTTGTTCATTCCCTTTTTTCTGATTTCAGTAGGCATGCTGGTTGACCCGCAATCAATGATGACTGGAACCCGTAGCTGGCTGGTTGGGGCCACGATGGTGGTAATGGTAGTTGTAACCAAATATCTGGCGGTACAAATTACCCGTCGTTTATTCAACTACTCCCAGGCGGCCGGTTCTGTAATGTTCGGGTTGAGTGTGGTACAAGCCGCAGCCACACTGGCGGCGGTGGTAGTAGGTCATGACTTGGGAATATTTGATGAAGCAGTGTTAAATGGTGCAATCATAATGATTCTGTTAACTTGTCCATTGGGAGCATGGGCAGTTAATCGTTACGGGCGACGTATGGTTGCCGAAACCCCGCCAATATCAACAACTACAAGCAATGAACAACGTTTAATGGTGTCGGTATCTAAACCTGAATCAGCCATAAAGCTGCTGGATCTGGCATTTTATCTACGCAACCCCAAGCGTCAGGGCGGGGTTTTCCCTCTGACAATAGCCCTGGATCAGAATAATACGGAAGAGGTGGTGGCTCAGGGCGAAAAATTGTTGGCATTTTGCATGGCCCATGCAGCTTCAGCCGACACTTCGGTTACTCCCGGATTGCGTGTGGCCGTAAACGTCGCCGACGGTATCGTTCGCGCGACGCGGGAAATGCGTCCCAATACGGTAATCTGCGGCTGGAGTCGGAAATTGATGGCGAGCATTCGAATTTTCGGCACGACGATCCAGCACCTTACCGAAACTTGTCCGTCGCGATTATTGTTTTGTCGTTCACCAAAACCGCTCAATACCATCAATCGAATTCTGGTGCCTTTCCCCCCACTGGCTTCGCGACTGAGAGATTTGCCTGAATTAGCGCGCGATATAAAAAAACTGGCGCAACAAATCGGCGCGGAATTGAAAATCTATGTTTTTGAAAACGAAAAAACTTCTTTGGAAAAGCTATTGCAGGAAACAAAACCCTCATGCAAATTAACTTCAACTGTTAGTGTAACCAGGGCAGAAATGCAACAGCTATTGTTTTCGGAAATCAAAAAAAATGACTTAATCTTGCTTCCCGTCGACCGTCGCAATGGTATTATTTGGACTCCTGCCTTGGATCGTCTGCCGGAAGCTGTCGTAAAGCGTTTTCCTGAAAACAATATTCTGGTAGCCTATCCCAGCCTGCCGGACATAGACACTACTACCAGTGACAGCACAAGCGCAGAACAAAATGATGAATTTCCCGACATATTGCCTGCTGAGTTGAATCGGCAGAACACTCTTGAGGAGGCGATACATCGCATGACAAATGAAGCGTTTTCCGATCAACCCGAAACCGCCGAAGAGGCTTTTGCCAACCTGATGAGTTCAATGCAAACTTATCCGGTTGAACTGGCGCCGGGGATTGTTTTGCTCCATACCCGCTGCGGCAATTTGCCTCACAGCCAATTGCTGGTTTGTCATCATTCTGAGAGCAGAACATTGCCTGAATTACCGCAACCAGTAAAAATTTTCCTGGTATTACTCAATTCTCAGTCAAAACCCCCTGAATATCATCTCAAAATACTCTCTTTGGTCGCAAGTCGTATGCTTAAGGTAGGAAAAGTTACGGAATTTAAGTCCATATCGTCTGCCGCCGAGCTCTGCAACCTGCTGAAAAACGGGATTACGCCACCAGCCGACAATACGAACTAGACCGTGCTCGAAAAACATTTTTGAGTTCCATTAGTGCTTTATCTGCCCAGTTTATTCCAGACTGGCTCAAGGTCTACTAACTGGTTGGTACGCGCCGCCTGATCCAGCGCGAGCGCCACCACCGCGCTTTCAAGACCTTCATTGCCACTGCATGCCGGCGGAACACCTTCGGACATAGTGCGATATAACTCTTTCATGATGTAGATATCGCCGCCGCCGTGTCCATCCGCGCCGAAGTTAATCACCGTTTCCCCTTCGTCACCAATGAGTTTATAACGTACCGTGCTTGAGTATAACTCAGCGATTATAGTTCCCTGGGTACAGGATAAATACATCCGACGTTCGGGAATGGCATTGGACATGGTGGCCTGGAACATGACGCGAATCCCGTTGCGGTACTGCATAATGCCTACCTGGTTGTCCATTAAATCCTTGTCGGAGGTGAATGGCGAATCCACCCGATGCGGATCCGGCCAGGCGGCAAAAGTTTTCTCTCCGTATTTTTTCAGTTGTGAATCGTTATGCGGAACAAAATAATCGAGTCCGCCAAACGATGCCACGGTACTCGGCAGACTGTCACAAAACCAGTTGATCAGGTCCAGATCGTGACAGCACTTTTCCAGGATGTGTGGGCCGGCAACTGCGGAATTCCGCCGCCAGTTCATCATGATATACCCGCCGTGCGCCGGGGTGATGTTTTCATTGGCATCAATGCTCAAAATTTTTCCCAATTTGCCGGAAACAAGCAGTCCCTTAACTTTGCGATAAAGTTGCGAATAACGCAACACAAATCCGGTCGCGAAAGTCAACCCCGACTTCCGGTGCGCTTCGTAAATTTCCTGACAGTCGTCAATCGTAGTTGCCAATGGTTTTTCTGAAAAGACATGTTTCCCGGCGGCAAAAGCGGCTAGGATGTGTTCTTTATGATAAGCGTTCGGGGAAAACACCAGAACCCAATCTACACCAGGAGTGTTAATGGCTTCCTGATAAGTTGCGTAAATCGCGGTCTCCGGCGAGCGCCAAAGTTCAACAGCATGTTTACTTTGCTTGAAGTCCGGATCGAATACCGCCGCCACCTTGACATTGCCGCTTGAATCCCGCAATAAATTGTTGGTGACACCGCGACCCCGGGCGCCAGCAGCAATCGGTGGTGGACAGTACAGGAGATGGCGGATTTCTGCAACCTGAACATCACTCAGTTCAGACGCTTGTTTTTAAAACGTGTCGGGATACTGCCGAAAATATATATTGACCGTCTGAAAATCCAGAAAGCCGGAGAAATGTTGGCGACAAATCGTCTTAAAGTGGCGGAAATAACCGAGCGTCTCGGTTACATGGATCAATATCACTTCTCCCGGCGATTTAAAAAAATTACCGGACTCTCGCCGCGCCGCTATCGTCAGACCTTCCCCGGAAACGGCTAATCAGTGTCTCAATAAAAAAGTTTTCTTCTCACGGGCTCACTCAATCCTGATTTCGACCTGCTTGCGCGCGGCACGCAGGCGGTGTAACAATAGCTATCGGGATCAAAATCGATTTTTTTTACACAATGACTGGATGGGGAGGATGGAGAAGGCAAAACGAAAAATGGAAAATGGGGAGAGGAAGATTAACCACTAATCTTCACTAATCCGACACTAATGGAGAAAGATGATTGACCACGGAGGACACCGAGGCACAGAGGAGATTAAGACAGAGTGTCGCGTGAGTGTCTTTGGGCGGGGTCGAGGCTACAACACCCGAGGAGGCACGATTAGTGCTCTGTAAAGCTTAAAATTTCGTTTGGATTGCGAAGATTTT
>JAGYNC010000058.1 GCA_018400135.1 Victivallaceae bacterium | reverse complement strand
ATTTCGCGGGGTGTGGTTTTCCGGGTCTCCAATTATTTAAGTAATAGTCCCACCCGCCGGCATGGTCGGTCGGCAGCGGCGGGCAATACCGAGGTAGTCCTGAGACACAAATCCTTCTTTGAAATCGTGCGGGTATTGGTACCCGGCCTGAGTTTTTTGTGCTTTTTGGGCACCGCTTGAATGTGGATCGCGTAAATGACACGGCACCGGAAGGACTCGTTCTTCTTGAACATCTTTCAACGCGGTATCTATCGCCAGGTAAGACGCGTTGCTTTTCGGGGCAGTGGCGCAATAAGTGACAGCCTGAGCAAGGATGATTCTTGCCTCAGGCATTCCAATAATCTCAACTGCTTGTATGGTGGATGTTGCCAGTTGTAGTGCGCGAGGATCGGCGTTGCCGATGTCTTCAGACGCAAAAATAACAATGCGCCTGGCAATAAATCGGATATCCTCCCCGGCATGAAGCATTTTTGCCAACCAATAGATGGCCGCGTCCGGATCACTGCCACGCATACTTTTAATAAAGGCGCTGGCCGTGTCATAATGTCCATCGTCGCCATAGGTAATGAATTTGCGTTGGATAGACTCTTCCACTTCAGCAGTTCCAAGATAAATTTTATTATCCGGAGATGGAGCAGTCGTTTCAACCGCTATTTCAAGCGCGTTGAGCGCGCGTCTTGCATCGCCTTCGCAGATTTCAGATAGAAAATTCAGTGCTTCTTCAGAAATGTCTACCTGACGTTCGCCAAAACCTCGTGGGTTTTTAACAGCACGCAGCAGTAGCGCGCGTACTGATTCGCCAGCTAAAGCTTCAAGCTGAAAAACCAGCGAACGCGACAACAGTGCTCCAATAATGTAGAATTGCGGATTATGGGTAGTAGCGCCAATCAAACGAACATTGCCATTTTCAACATCAGGTAGTAAGCTATCTTGTTGAGCCTTGTTGAAGCGGTGGATTTCGTCAATAAAAAGTATGGTTCTTTTGCCGGTAGCTTGTTGGCGTTGTATCGCGTAGCTAATCTGCTTGCGGATATCAGAAACAGTTGAAGTAACACCGGAAAGTCGTATGAATTCAGAATTGGTGCTTTTGGCAATAAGCTCAGCCAAACTGGTTTTGCCAACTCCTGGTGGGCCGGAGAAAATTAATGACGTAAAACGGTCCGCATCTATTGCCCGACGCAACAATTTGCCTGGCGCAAGCAAATGCTGTTGTCCGGCAAATTCATCTAATGAAGCCGGACGCATCCGTGCCGCTAACGGCGGTATTTTATCGGTCTTATTACTGGAATTTTCGGGGTTGCCGAATCCCCCGATATTGAAATTCAATTGCTCCATCGCGTCACTTTCTAGACCAGAGCAAGTCATTGATAATCATAAAGATGTATGAAATCAGGATAATCGAAGGCAGGGTACTGGATAGCAAGTTCCTGCGGAATAAATATCTAATTTGCCTTTTGAAAGAGAAAAAATATTGCTAAAGCTCATATTTATCTGTTAAACCTCAATTATTCAAACCTGATTATAAAGCCGAAATTCGGCGCTAGTCATACATATTTTGAATAACACGACCCACCGGTCGGCATTTACGTTATTGAAAATATAATAAAATGCGGTTAATCATTCTCACCCGTTCGAGAGCGAAACTCTACCGCATGCTAGAACAATATAACCTGTTTTTACAATTATCAAAATGGTTATACTCCATAAGGGCAAAATTTCTTGAAACGGGCGCACGATTTATACTGCAAGGCAGGACTGCACCGCTTTGAATTTCTCGTGGATTCATGGTATATATAATTTGTGCCGACGAAAAAACCTTTTTTCGTTAAGGCATAAATTATGGTGCAAGCAGGTTGCGAGCTTCTGTATCGCCATTTTTTGCCGCCAATGCCAGCCACTTCAGTCCACGTGTGTCATCTCTGGCTGTTCCAAGGCCGCGCAGATAACAAATGGCAAGACGGCGCTGAGCTTTGGGGTCGCCCTGTTCTGCAGCTTTCTTAAACCAGTAATAAGCGGCACGCAGGTCAGTGGGAATGCCTTTACCTTCCTGAAAGTGTACGGCCAGATTAAACTGGGCGTGAGAATTACCTTGTTGAGCTGCCTGGAAAAAACAATCAGCCGCTTTCTTGAGATTTTTTTCAACCACGATGCCTTCGGCGTAGAATGCGCCAAGTTTAAGTAGCGCGAAAGGATTGTTTTGATCGGCCGCTAATTGATAATATTTAAGTCCGGTCTTTAAATTTTCTTCCACAAAGGAACCGGATATATAATATTCACCAATTTTAACTTGCGCCATAGCAAGACCGGCATCCGCTGCTTCCCGGTATAATTCAAATGCCCGGCGCGGGTCAGGCGCTGTTCCCTTACCGTATTCGTAACAATGCGCGAGTTTCCCTTTTGCTTCAGCATCGCCGCCGGATGCCGCCTGTTGAAGCCAATAAAACATCATAGCGTCGTTTTTATCGCAACCGATGCCGCCGTAATAACAGTCGGCCAAATGTCGCATTGCGGGATAATCACGCGCCTCGGCTGCCTTATGCAACAGGTTGAAGGCGGTCATTTGTAAATCCTGCTCATTTTTATCGTCAGGTGATTCCAGATAAAATACTGCCAACCCGCGTATCCCCGGAATATAGCCACCATCTGCCAGTTCCTTGAACAGTTGCTCTGCACGTTGACGGTCAGCGAATACTGCCGGAGTCTTTTCGTGTTCATTTGTTTCTGGGGGAATGCCGGAGGCGTAGGCAAGTGCCAGGCTGTACATTGCAGGTTGAAGTTTTTGCGCGGCAGCTTTTTGGTAATATCGAAAGGCATGGAAACGACTTGCGTCTAATCCTAAACCGTATTCGTAACAGACTCCGAGATTGTACTGTGCTTCACAATTTCCTTCCTGTGCGGCCCGGCGATACCAGTGTACGGCTACGGTATAATTTCTGGGACGATTAAGTCCATGAAAATATTCATTGCCCAGGCGTAATTGATCTTCTGTTGAACCGGCTTTGGCACGTTGGCGGACAACGTCGCCACTTTCTTTATCGGGTAGTTCCCCCAATACCGTTGTCGCAAACAATAAAATGCCCGACAACGTTAATAAACAATTTTTGAAGTCGACTCTAAACCACATACTTGAATCCGTGATAAATCGGATAGTTTTTGTTTTTACTAAGTTGAATTGGGAAAAGGCTTTTGCTCAAAAACTCATAATTTGACAGACTCGATTGATCAGTTTTTGCTTTCAAGTTTTTCGATTTTATCCTGTAAGGCCGCGATTTTTTCCGTTAGATTCTTGACTTTTTTGGGTAATGCCAGACGTCCCATGAATTCGCGTTGTCCTTCAGCTGGTGTACCAAGCGCGATAGCGCCCGGCGGCAGACTTTTTACAACACCGGAGGTGCCGGCAACCTGAACGCCATCGCCCAGCGTAATGTGGCCGTTGACTCCCGCCTGCGCAGCCAGGATTACTCCCCGCCCAAGTTCCGCGCTTCCGGCAATGCCGCATTGAGCCACAAGAATTGATGATTCTCCGATTATCACATTGTGGGCAATCATCACCTGGTTATCGATTTTTACATTGCTCTTAATCCAGGTACGTCCAAAACGGGCACGGTCGACCGTGGTATTAGCGCCAATTTCAACATCGTCATCAATTTGAACGATCCCGGTTTGCGGTACTTTGACCAATCCCTGCGGTCCGGGAACAAAGCCGAATCCGTCACCTCCTATAACTACGCCGGGATGTAGTATTACTTTGTTTCCGAGCTGACATCGGTGCATAATAGTTACATTCGGGGCAATTTGACAATAGGCGCCAATTCTTGATTCCTGTCCGACATAGGTTCCAGATCCAACGCTAGTATGACTGCCTATTTCAGCGTTTTCATCGATCACGGTGTTGGGGCCGATATAAACATTTTCTCCAATTTTTGCGGATGCGGCTACAACCGCGCTGGGGTGAATTCCCGGTGTGAACCGGATAGATTCCGGTGCAAAAAACATGATGACTTTGGAAAAAGCAATGTCAACGTTGTCGCAAACAATAAAAGTGCGTTCTGAAGTGTTGACAAAATTTTGTAAATCTTCCGAAATGAGAACAATGCCAGCCTTTGACGCCTCCAATTGAGACATATATTTACGGTTGCCGAGAAAGGAAACCTGACGCGAGTCGGCTTCTTTCAAAGATGCGACACCGGATGCAACAGGATTATCGGTTCCCAAAACGGAACCGCCGACAACGTTGGCAATCTGCGACGCGGAGATTTGCTTTTTTTGATCTTTCATATTTCTTAAGTCCTTCATTTTTGAGTTTCAGGTGATTGATTTCCCCGGTTAAGGTGAACTAAAACGCTTTCCGTAATGTCAAGCGCTGGGTTATGATAGATAATTGATGGAATATCGTTGAGCGTTTTGCCGGATTTATCAAGAACCAGCGTGTAGCCGTGCAAAGTCGCGCGACGTGCTACTTCGGCTTGGATTTCTTCCAGGATTTTCCGCCGTTTCCCGGTTTCCAGTTTTTTGTATTGGGAAGTTTTCTCTGTGGTGTATTGCTCAAGTTCGGCGCGTTTTTGTCTTATTTCCCGATATTTTTTCTGAGCATCAAGGCGTTGTTTTTCGCGTTCCGCAGAAGATAGTGCAATATTTTGTGAGGAATCCCGGAGAATTTTAAATTCTTCTTCGAGTTTCAGCAGGGAGTCGTTAAGACGCTGAATCCAGGCCCTGTAAACTTCGGCTTGTTGTTTTAAATGTGCATCGGCAATTTTGGTTTTGTAGTAATTCTGGAAAATATGATCCATGTCAATTACCGCAAGTTTGATTTGATTTGCCGAAAGATTGAACGAGAATAGCGTTGTTGCTAAAAGCAATACTGCAATCACGATTCGTTTTTTTAACATAATTATCAGTTCCATTGTTTTGGTTATTTATTCCGTGAGTTAGTTTTCTTGTTTATGACGAGATACTTCCAGGCGTGCCAGTTCGACGATTTCCAATAACTTTCGATTTTTTACATCAGCGGGTAATGCGGCGAAGGCATCCAGCAGAATTTTTTCATCACTGGTTAAGGTGAGTTCAGGTCCTTTACGGCAGTTTTTTCCTGCAAATGCGGATTTGGTTTTAATTACGGCATGGTTGCTTTGATTGTTCTTCAACAGATATGGGTGAAGTAAGGGATAAATTTTTTTCCATGTATCTTTTCTGATAGAGTTGGTCTTTCTGCCCAGATAATTGCTGATGGTTTCTATATTGACGTTGGTCTGTTGAGAAAACTCAGAAATCGAGCCAACGGCGTCAATGCAATTACGTAATGCTTTGATAATGTCTTCAGTAATTTTCATAAAATCGACCCTGTTAAAAATTGCGTAACATCACACTCTTTCCTTTGGTTCGGGGTCCACCCAAGGAGTGAGGCATTACAAAATCTCAGGTAATTATAGTAGTTCTAGCCAGGAATTAATTGTAAATCCGAAATTTAGCGTAATATATCGCGAATGATACTGTATGGCAACCCATTTTCTGAATATCAACTCCGGATTGATACAAGGATTTCTTGAATTTGAGCAGATAATTCATTCGTGCTGACGGATTTTAACAAATCCTCAGGTTGATAAAAATCAATATGCTCACCCGGCAGAGTACTTAGAAAATCGGATGGCAACTGATTTTTATTTTGTCCCTGATGCATTCTTCTGGCGCAATAGCTGAGCATCAAACGTTCGCGTGCTCTGGTCAACGCTACGTAGAAGAGACGTCGTTCCTCTTCAAGGCCATTTTCACGCAAAGCGCGTTCATGAGGGAAAATATTTTTTTCAAGCGCCATAACGAATACCCGTGGAAATTCCAGTCCCTTAGCGGCATGAATTGTTGTTAAGGTCACGGCGCTGCTATCATTGTTTTTTTCTTCAACTCGATCGTTTTCCTCCATCAGTGCATAGTTGTCGAGGTAATTACTGAGCATCTGTGGTTGCGTTGCGCGGTTTTCAAATTGAGTAATAGCGTTAATAAATTCATCAACATTTTCACGCCGCTTGGTAGCATCGCTGATGTCACGATAGATTTTTTGCAACCCACTGCGGTAGCCAACAGCATCGAGAAAATCAGCAGTTTTTTTCGCCAACATACCCGGAGAACTGAATATTTTCTGAAAATGATAAAACAGTTGGTGTAGTCGTTCCGCTTCTGTTGCGGCCTTTTTAGGCAGTTGCTTTAAAAACTCCTGTTTGCCAAGCAATTCAATCATGGGTATATGGGACGAAGCGTTGGCAACTTTCAGCATATTTATTGCTTTATTACCGAGTCCGCGTGGTGGTACACCGAGAATGCGCAAAAAATCCTGATTATTGGTTGGATTTACCAGAAGACGCAAATAAGCTACAGCGTCTTTGATTTCCTTGCGTTTAAAGAACTCCTGCCCGCCGACCAGCCGATAGGGAATGTTTTGTTTGCGCAGGCTGAGTTCCAGTTGACGGGAAAGGTAATTGGAGCGATAAAGCACAGCAAAATCATCGTAGCGCAATTGCTGGTTTGTCCCCACTTCCTGCGCGATATAGGCGGCGATAAAATCGGTTTCTTTTTCGGCATTTTCCGAACGCAAGATCATGATATTTTCTCCGTCGCCCAGCGCGGACCAGAGATTTTTTGCGTGTCTATTTTGATTTGCATTTATTACCATGTTAGCAACATGGAGAATTTTATTGGTTGAACGATAGTTTTGTTCCAGTTTGACTTTTTTGACTTTATTAAAGTGCGAGGCAAAGTTGATAATGTTATCAATCTTAGCGCCGCGCCAGCCGTAAATACTCTGGTCGTCGTCACCAACAACGCACAAATTACCTGACTTGCCGGCAAGCATTTGAATTAGTGTGAATTGAGCATCATTGGTGTCCTGATATTCATCAACCAACAGATAATGATAGCGGTCACGGCATCGTTCAAGTGATTCTGGGAATCGGGTAAAGAGATCGTAGGTCAGCAACAGCATGTCATCAAAATCAAGCATATTTTGCATTTCCAATAACTCTTGATACTGTCCGTAAATATGAGCCAGTATTTCCAGTTTGGCATTGTCGGCTATTCTCTTGGCATCGCGTGGAAATTGCAGACGATTTTTTCTGGCACTGATATAGTTGCTGATCTCATTGACGGAGATTTGTTTGCTGGTGTAACCAACTTCTGCCGCCGCTTGTTTTATTAATCCTGTCTGATCGGACTCATCGGCAATGGTAAAACTAGGCAAATAGTGCAATTGTTTTATCTCCCGGCGTAACAGCCGGACACAGAATGCATGAAAAGTCCCAAGATAGACTTTTCTTGCCTGTTCCTGACCAACTAATTGCGTTAGACGTGCTCGCATTTCCCTTGCTGCTTTGTTGGTGAACGTCAGCCCGAGGATACTTTCCGGAGCAATACCCGATTGTACCATATAAGCGATGCGATAAGTAATTACCCGGGTTTTGCCGGTGCCCGCACCGGCCAGCACCAAAAGCGGGCCATTAATAGTTTTGACCGCTTCGCGCTGTTCAGGATTTAATTCACAGAGCATGTCATCCATATTCATATTATTAATTCCGTCAATCCTTTATATTGTTTTTTTGCAGTTGTTTCAGTAACTGCTGTTTTTCTTCAGGGGTTTCTGCCTGTCGCAATTTCGCCAGCAATTTGGTTTCGTGTTGGTATCTTTGATTACGTTTGATTTCGCTGACGCACTCATCAACAGCTTTTTTTAGCTGTGATTCGTTGAATGAGGTTTCCTTGGCCAGAAGTTGGCTCAATGCGGGATCGGGGGTTTCCCGTTGTAATTTTACAAGATTGTCGATAAGATGTTCCCGTTCTCCGTTAAGACACGAACTGAGTATTTCATTCAGAGCTTTTCCTACAGCGGTATTGCTGAGTATCTCCGAGGGCAGTTCATGGGCCAATTGGTTGCCGATCCGTTCAAAATTGATAATCAATTCCAACAGGGTATATTCGGCATGCGCGACCGCCCGGGGCAGGGGGGGCAAATTGTCTGTATTCGGGTTGACCGATTCAACCGGTACTGGCGTTGATGGTGGACTGTTTTTTTTAAATTTGAGTTTTTCGGCCGCAATACCGCTGTTGAGTTCCTTGTAGACGGCTTGCTGGCTGACTCCCAGTTTTGTGCTTAGTTTCTGCACGTAAGCCTCACGAGCGACCGGTTTTGAGATTTTTTTTAGGTACTGAACAATTTCCGCCACTATCCGACTCTTGCCATAAGGTGTTGCGGGATTATGTCTGGCAAATATTGCTTTACACAAAAAATCCAACAGATCATTGGGCTGATTAACAATTTGTTTCAGCTTATCAGCTCCCTGCGCACGGAAGATGCCGTCGGGGTCTTGTCCCTCCGGAAAATTAATTATGCTGACTTCGAAGTCAAGCGGCAGTAGCAGTTCCAAAGTGCGCAACGCAGCCTTGATGCCGGCTGAATCCGAATCAAATGCCAGCAGAATCCGATCCGTGTAGCGTTTGAGCAGTCTGGCTTGTTCGTCGGTGAACGCCGTCCCCTGAGGCGCGACCGCGCAGCCGAAATCGGCGCGATGCATGGCAATAACGTCCAGTTGTCCTTCACAGAGGATGGCCATTTTATGTTCGTGAATATGACGTCTGGCCAGCGGTAATGCGTACAGCACATTGCTTTTCTTGAATATTTGGGTTTCAGGACTATTAACGTATTTAGCGCCTTGGGCTTCCGCTTCAATAGTGCGGGCGCTAAAACCGACCACGCGCCCCTGGGCATTCCAGATGGGAAACATCAACCGGTTTCTGAAGCGGTCGTAAACGTGTTTTGACTCTTCATTGCGCAGTATCAAGCCGGCATCCAGCAGTTCATCCTCGGAAAATCCGGCAGCTTTGCCGTGTTTGAGCGAGTCGTCCCACGCATCGGGTGAGGCACCAAGCTGGAATTGCTTAACAATGTCATCGGGAATTTCCCGTGAACGTAAATAATTGGTAACAGCGGAGTCCGGGTGTTTCTCCAACAATAACGCGTACCACTTGGCAAACTCTTCATTGATCGCATAGAGGCGTTCGCGTCGATTGGCGCGGTTGGTAGCGAGTTTGCGCTCCTGCGGATTCATCGACTCGGTACGCTCAGGGATGATTACGCCGCATTTCGCGGCCAACAGATGTATGGCATTCGGGAAATCAACATTTTCCCACTCCATGATGAAACGAAAAACATCGCCACCTTTGCCGCAGCCGAAACAATGATAGTATTGTCGCTGTTCGCTGATAGTGAAAGATGGTGTCTTTTCCCGGTGGAACGGACACAGCGCTTTCCAGGAACCGGAACCTGCTTTTTGCAGGGGAATGAAGTCACGAATAACATCAACAATATTGCAACGAGAACGAATCTCTTCAATAATATGGTCGGGAACGGCTCTGTTCACAATTATACTTCCTTGAAAAACTATTAAGGGTAGACAAACGGGTAACTGAAAGTTATCACTTCTCGGGCCGAAAATCAACAGTAATGTCAACGCAACTTGAATATTCAGAAACGCAAATTAGATTATTCGCTCCCGCCGTGTGAATTATAGTTGTCTGACGGATGTGTCCATCCGTATTCCAACTAACTGATTCATTAAATTCCGGATTAAACAGAAAAATAGTTAATGTGCGAAATTTTGTGAAAATACTTTATAATTCCCAATGTCAACATAGACATTGCCAATAACATTCATCTTGTTCTTCCAATATACCTCCCATTCTTTTGCGTTTGTGAAACGCTTTAATATTATCCTTGCGACTTTCGTCACACCTTTATCCGACCAGCCATACGCAATACGTTTGATTCGCCGGGCTAACTCACGCATAACACGTTCAACCATTGACGATGCTCGTGGTGAAATCAAGCCAAGTTTCAACCAGCGCCTGACATATCCGAACATCCCTTTTTTTGCCCGCGTAATATATGTTGCCGCAGCATCATAGCCGTGTCCTTCAAGGTAGCTAATGAGTTTATCAATCACCCGTTCCGTGTTTTCCATACGTTCCTCAATATCGCTTTTTTCCTGTTCAGAAACCTTTTTAAAATCTTCCTGGGGCAACTCAATAGCCAACGCGCCGGCTAATGCGTCCTGAAGCGGCTTGGTATCTTTCTTCCTTGCTCCGTCCTGATACATCATATGATATAAGTCTCGTGGAAGATGCCAGTGGCAACGCTGCTGCTCATCAACATAATCCGCAAAGGCTTCCGACAAGCCAAGCTCTCCATCGCTAATGAGGATACTTCCTTTAGGCAAAGCCACTTGTCCCTGCTTCCATTGTTCACTGATGTACTCCCAGCTTTTTCCCGCCCAGCTTCCCAGGGGAAAAACCTCCCCGCGGGTGTTAATTCCTATGACAACTTTCAGGTCTCCCTGGCGAGCTTTACCGTCTTGTCCGCCTCCTTTGAATTTAGTGCCATCGGGCATAATTTGGACTGGCAAACTGCCGACAATATCCTTTGAGATGTCAATTTCATCACAATCTGTACGAATTACCCAGTCATGTGCAGTTCTATGTGCTACAGCAAGCTTGCCGTCCCGTTTCAGTTGTGCTACGGCTCGCCGATAACTGGTTTCACTGGCAGCTTCAACTATCAGTTTCTCAAGTTCATTGCTTTTGCTTTGATAGCGCTCAAGTTGAATGAACCTTTGCAATGGAGCAAAAGTTTTCCCGCAAGCTGAACAGCGAACACGGAAAAAATCCATATTGAACTCCCCGAGGCTCGTGCGTATACGACGATCAAAGCTGCCGTTAAGTTGTAATTTGGCTCCGTTGCAACAGGAAATAGTCCCGGCTAATACTCGAGACATCAGGACTTCCTGTTCCAATTGTAATATCAGCCTCAAGAACTCTGCCATTGCCTTTTGCTCAAATAAATTTGCCAGCTTTATTACCAATTCGTCCAAAGAAAAACCGTTTTCGGCTAGCAGCGACAAAAAATCAAACTTTCTTCGTGTTAATCTCTCCTGAAAAATAATTTTCGTAAAAAAACTTTTTTCGCGCTTGCTTTTTTTGTTTAATATATTATACGTATATATATCTATAATTTTAAATCTTTAAATTTGAGGTCAGCCATGACAAAAGAAAAGGGAATATCGATTAATGTTCTAGAAACAAGACGGAAAGCGGCGATAAAAAATTTAACCAGTGGCAAATCTTTCATTGAAGGCTCTCTGACAAAAATACGCGTGACTTGTGGAAACCCCAATTGTCGTTGCGCCAAAGGAGAAAAACATATTTCGCATATCCTGACTAAAAAAGTTAACGGAAAATCTAAAAGTACCTATGTGCCGGTCGACATGGTAGAGGAGGTAGGGAAGTGGGTGTTGGAACATCGAAGAATCAAGAAGGAACTCAAGGAAATATCGGCGTTAAGCGAGCAGATAATCAAACAGCACGTAAGCACAAAGCAGGCCGTAAACAAAAACCTCAAGCGCCTGAACCAGTTACGGCAGACCTGATAAAAGTCTTGCTCGATCACTTTTTCCCCGACTTCAACGAAAAGTTGGGAAATATACCGGAACCGCGTTGCCCGGAACGGATTATTTATTCCAAAGAACATCTGCTTCACCTTGGATTGAGCATGTTTCTTTGTCAACATGGCAGCCGCAGTCAGCTTGAAAGCGAACGGCGAACTGTCTCTTTTTTTCACAACCTCTTATCATTGAGCAATACGGCTGAGGCTCATGTTGCCACTGCCGAGACCATGAGTTACTTTATGGAAATGATGAATCCGGCCGATTCCCTGGAACTGTTACCCGGTGAAATGACAAAACGCCTGATTCATTCCCGGGTGCTGGATAAATACCGGAATTCCGACGGTGAATTTATGGTGGCGGTCGATGGCGTTCACCTCCACACAAAGAAAGGACGGCATCCGAATGCCGTTTATAAAAAAATCGGAGGAAAGACTTCCACTTATTATTATGCCCTCGAAGCTAAACTCGTTACCAGTGACGGCATGGGATTTTCCCTGGCGACGGTTTTTATCGAGAACGAAGAGGAATATGTTAAACAGGATTGCGAACTCAAGGCTTTCTACCGTCTGGCGAAAGTGTTGAAAGAGCGTTTCCCGAGATTGCGCATCCGTTTACTGCTTGACGGGCTTTATCCGAATAAAAACGTACTGAGAATCTGTGAGAAAAATCAATGGGCTTACTTCATTACTTTAAAGGATAAATGTCTGCCGGACGTTCACGAAATGGCAAACTGGAAATTTGAGGATTATCCCGGACATTCTGTTGATTATTCTCCGGAGAAAGGAGTTTATCAGCATCTTTCATGGGCACTGAATATGAAACATGAAGGACAACGCTTTCATTTGCTCAAATGT
>JAGYNC010000057.1 GCA_018400135.1 Victivallaceae bacterium | reverse complement strand
TTCCATCGCGGGATTTGGGGTCGAATTCAATCCTGGAGTTTTAGTGGGCATGTGGATGGCCGAAAATAAAAAAACGGGAACGCCGCGATGAACTTCAACGCGATGTTGCGAGCCAACCAGCTACCGGTAAACGACTTGGCTTATTTTCGGCCAGGCACTAATTATCGTAATTTGAGAGTAGAAAGAGCAAGTAGAGAGAAAATTCCGGCAAGAATCCAGAATCTGACAACGATCTGGGTATGAGTCCAGCCTTTACGCTCAAAGTGGTGATGAATGGGGGTACAGAGGAATACTCTTTTTCCGGTTAGTTTGAAGGAACAAACCTGGATAATGACGGAAATCATTTCCATCACGAATACTCCCCCAACCAGGAGAAAGAGGAGTTCCTGACGAACCAATACCGCGATCAACCCGATAACACCTCCTAGCGCAAGACTACCGGTATCGCCCATGAACATTGATGCCGGGTAACAGTTGTGCCAGAGGAAACCAATGCAAGCTCCGGCAATGGCGGCGGAAAATACCACGGCCTCGCTAACTTCGGGAATAAACGGGATGTTCAGGTAGCCGGCAAAAATTTTATGGCCGCAAAGGTAGGCAAACGCGGCATAGGTAAGAGCACAAAAAATAACACAACCAGCGGCAAGTCCATCTTTGCCATCCGTCAGATTAACCGCGTTGGACACTGCAACAATAACGATCACTGCGACAACCATTACCCAGGGAGCAACCAATACCGGATACTTGTAGAACGGCACCAGCAACTCACGCATGAATCCCCCGGTTTCAGGGAGTTGATCCAAATGCCAGACCGCCACACCGGCAATTATAAATTGACCGATTAGCTTAAGCCTGCCGGGTAATCCTTTGTTGTTATTGCCGGCAATTTTAAGAAAGTCATCGGCAAATCCCAGTGTCGCAAACAATAACATGGCTGTCAACAGGGTAATGCTGATTTGGCAAAATGGCTTATTCCAGAGCAGGGAAGCCACAACCACAGCAAAAACAATCAATATTCCCCCCATGCATGGCACATTATTTCTATCAGCCTCATCTTCCGGGTTTTTTACGTGTCCCGGAGCAATGGTGTCCACCTTTTTCAGCAGTCTTACGGTTAATGGGCCAAGCAACATTGCCAACAGCATGGCGGTAAATGCCGCGCCGCCAGCGCGGAATGTAACGTATTCGAACAACCGCAACGGGCCAAAGACATTATTCAGATGTGACAAGTAATACAGCATAATCAGACCGTGCACGAAAAGGTTTCGAACAGAAAATCCCAAACTCTACCCGTCTGCCACGATACAGCGCGGGGAGGAGCACTAAATCCGAAACAAATCCCAAATTCAAAATCTAAAATTCTAAACTTCATCATCATTAAGTCCTTAAAAATGGTGCAGAAATGTTGTTTTGAAATTCGATTTTCAGGGCTTGCCTGAATTTTTCCGTCGATGCTAAAGACAACGAGTTGCAATTATTTATTCACCTTTAAGTACTTGGCAGCTAGTTTTTTCAAAGCAAATAGTTGTTTGGGCGATAATTGGCGACCACTTTTAAATTGGTCTGAGAGCGATTTAAAAAAGGATTTATCGTCGAAAACCCGTTTGCCTTTTTTAGTAGGTTTCGACCATTCGGTTACGTTATCGAGGTTGGCGATAAGCCTGGCAGCTTCTTCATTTTGTCCGCTCTGCTCCTGCTGTTGTTGCTCTGCCTTTGTCAGATCAATATTGAGTAATCCGCACAGTTGGTTGAAGTTGTTGACAGACTCACGGTATTTCAGCGCAAAACGGCGCAGGACGTTCAGTTGTTTTTCCGAAAGTTTACGGCCTGCCTCGACTTGCTTGTTGAATGACGTAAAAAGTTTTTTATCGTCGTATGTGCGCCCCTTGCTGGCAACTGGTTCTTCCCATGGCACGCCATCAAAAGCCTGGACAATCAACCGGTAATCAGCAACTTCCGCAGCGGAGGGGGCATTGCGTTCAGCCTGTTCAACCGCATCATCATAAGCAGCAAGCGCCCTTTGAATATCAGCATCGAAGCCATGTTGTTCAGCAACCCGAAATAAATCTGACAGTTGTTCGCGATATTTTACCGCCAATTTGAGTATTGCCTCCCATTGTTTGGCGCTGAGCAACTGATCGCGGGAAAATTTTTCTTTGACGGAATTATAAAATTTTTTGTCATCGTAAACACGACGCCCGCGTTTTTGTCCCGGCTCCCACTCTTTAATGTAATCCAGCTGCTCCAACAAAGCCCGGACCTTGTCGGTATCCGGAGCATCGGATTTTTTTGCCTGGGTAAGCCAATCGGAAAAATAGCAGTAAAACTCGTCCAGCATTTGAGTCCATTCGATTTTTCCTTCTTCAATTGCGTCAAGTTGACTTTCCATACTGGAAGTAAATCCCACATCGAACAATTTTGGAAGGATACGTATCAGGAAATCGCAAACATTAAATCCAAGTTCAGAGGGAATCAATCGGCCTTGATCGCGATTTACGTAACGACGCAACTGAATAGTACGCATAATCGTCGCGTAAGTCGACGGCCGTCCTACCCCATTTTGTTCCAGTTCCTTGATAAGCGCGGCTTCCGAATAGCGGGGTGGTGGTTCAGTGAATTTTTGTTCTTTGTCCGCTTTGACCAGACTACACTGATTCTGTTCGCGAAGACGTCCGAGTACTTCCGCGTGCTGTTCCGCGTCTTGTTTATTGACATTGCCGAATACTCGCATGAAACCGGGAAATATGGTAATTAGCGCGTTGGCTCTGAAAGTATATGCTTTGTTGTCTGCTCCCCGGGTAATTATATCAACCATAGTCTGGCGTTGAATACCCCGGGCCATCTGGCTGGCGACAAAACGATTCCAGATAAGAGTGTAAAGTTTGAGCTGTTGCGCCTCCAAAAAGGGAGCAACAGACTCGGGAGTGCGAAACACATCGGTCGGGCGAATGGCTTCATGTGCTTCCTGGGCGCCAGACTTGCTTTTGAAAAAGTTTGGTTTTTCGGGCACATATTCATCGCCGAAATTATTGGCGATCAACTTGCGACAAGATGCTACCGCCTCCCGGGCAACATTAACTGAATCTGTTCGCATGTAGGTAATCAAACCGGTGGCATCTCCCGCGCCCAGGCTTACCCCCTCGTAAAGCTGTTGCGCCAGTCTCATGGTGCCGGCTGCGGAGAAGTGCAATAAATTATTTGCCGTTTGCTGCATTGTGCTGGTCGTAAATGGCGGGGGCGCATTGCGTCGCCGTTCGGTGAAGGTGATATTATTCACTTTAAAGCCGTTGCCGTTCAGCACAGCATCCATCGCAGCTTCGGCATCAGCAGCAGAGCCAATTTTGAATTTTTCATCGTCTATTTTAAACAATCTGGCTTCGAATTGATCATTATCGGCTTCCAGGAGCAAGGTAAAATTCCAGTATTCTTCTGGTTTAAAAGCTTGAATTTCACGTTCACGTTCAACAATTAAACGCAACGCTACTGTCTGAACCCTGCCAGCGCTGGTTCCACGGGTAATTTGTGACCAGAGAAGAGGGCTGACCTTATAACCGACAATACGATCAAGTACGCGACGTGCCTGCTGGGCATTGACCAGGTTCATGTTGACGCTGGTAGTGTGATCGAAAGCACGGTCAATGGCAGTTTTAGTAATCTCGTGAAAGGTAACTCGCTTGAAGTCTCCTTTACACTGTTTTTTAAGAGTTTCCTGTAAATGCCAGGCAATTGCTTCTCCTTCACGGTCAGGGTCGGAAGCCAAAAAAATCGCTTCAGCCTCTTTGGCCGCGGTGCGGAGCCCGGATATTACCTTTTTGCTGCGAGGTGTTTCAACATAAAGGGGTTGATATTTATTTTTAATATCAATTCCGAGCGAACGTTCCGGAAGGTCACGAATATGTCCAACAGAAGCCATTATCCGGTAGTCTTTACTCAACATGCGTCCGATTGTACGAGCCTTGGTGGGGGATTCAACTATTACCAGTTTATTTGCCATACTACTCCAATCTTAGTAAAATATTACTCGTTTACCTGTGAAGGTTTAAATATCAACTGATTAAAAAAACAGAAAGATAACCACTAGACATAAAATCCTAACTTTCAAGTCGCAATTCAAAAAAAAAGTCACTTTCCCGCTTATTAGAGGTATAATCGCTCAGTTTCAAAATAACACGAAAAGTTGGGAATGACAAGTTAAATTATGGTTGAATATTTGATTGTTCTGGTGTATGTTTGTCGCTGCTCTGAGGTAGCTTTCTCCATCTGATCCGGTGCTTCAGAAGGGGTTCTTCCGAGTGAATCGGAAAAAGATGCGCCTGGCTATTTGGGACGGGCCTCGACCCCACCCAAAGAGTGAGGTATTACGGCTGTGGTATTGACCCCGAACCAAACAACAAATAAATTTGCATTATACTTTAATTGGGGCAAGAGTTAAATTTTCAACCGGTATAGAGTATAATCGGCGCATAACGCTTGAAACAGTTTAAACATTGACCAAATGAGTGATAACAAAAAAACAGTACTGATTGTCGGACTGGGTCTGCTTGGCGGGTCGCTGGGCATGGCGTTGCGTAACAGCTCCTGGCGCAGACTCGGCTGGACCAGGCGCAAGGAGATAAGGGAGTGGGCGCTGCAGGAGAATGTGGTAGATGCTACCGATGATGACGTTGAACAACTGTTGGCGACCGCCGATCTTACCGTGATTTGTTTACCCGTGCCGCACATCATCGACTTTATCCGAAATCACGCCAACGACTGGCGCGCCGGAGCGGTCGTTACCGATATTGGCAGTGTCAAAGAGGTTATTGTTAATTGTGGCGAATCGTACCTTCGTCCCGAGGGCGTACATTTTGTCGGTAGCCATCCGATGGCCGGCACCGAAAAAAGTGGCCCTGCTGCCGCATTCCCGACACTTTATCGGAACGCGGAAACTCTGATCACCCCGATTCAACAAACCAATCAGGCGGCGTTGGATATAGTTACACACTTCTGGCGCGATATTGGAACTAAAACCGTAACTATTGCCCCACGCGAACATGATTTACTGGTGGCTCATACCAGCCATATTTCTCACTTGCTGGCGTTGGCTCTGACCCAGACCGCGCTGGATTGTCCGGAACCTGAACAGGCGCGGCGTTATTCAGCTTGCGCTACCGGATTTAGAGATACTTCGCGTATTTCTTCCTCGTCTCCGGTCATGTGGCGAGAAATTATTGAACACAATCAGTCGGCGATATTGACTGCAATGCAGGAATTCGAGAATCACTGGCGACGTCTCCGCGCAACCATTGAGAAGCGGGATTTCGATGGACTGGAACAGGAGTTCGGCAATGGGAAAGAATTGCGGGATAACTGGCTGAAATACAAGAATTTTAAAAAAACTGGTGCGCCAGAATGGCGCACTTATAATTAGTGCCGACGAAAAAGCCTTTTTTCGTTCAGGCACTAATTACGTGGCACACCCAGCAGTTCGAGATGTTTTTCGAAATGTTTTTTCAGTGTCGCCTCATATTCATCCTCATAGCGATGCATTGCCTCAAAAAAGAGCGGACGAATAGAGCGATCATTAAGTATAGGGCCATAGGTGATATGCAGTAGTTGTCGCGCTTCCGGCATCTCCAGTAAACCCGGCAAATCTTCATCATACAGTGAATCCACGTCCGGAATTTTATCAATATCGGCAGTAATATGGTAGAGCTTAAGCATCTTAGTAAAATTGGAGAGCGCACATTGATGTATAACCCGATACAACACCGGAGAATTTACTGCTATGACCCTGACTGCTTCCAGCCAACTGGTTCCCGCAGTCTTCAAATGCAACCGCATGTCGGTCATTTTGCCGATTGTCGGGTACACCATAAATTTATCACTGCCGGAATGAATTGAAACTTTGTAGTTGCCATGACTTCTGGCGATGTCCGCATGTACCTGAAATTGACGCGCAAACTCATCGGGATCACCGATGTAATCGACAGCTTTTTGAAATTCGCCGATAAAACGCGGCGCCAGCGAGGTAAATTCCACCTGACGATATTGCAATTCACGGGCAATAAACAGATGGTGAGATGGCAGAGTCGGCGAGGTTGTTTCGTCAATCGATATTTCCAGATCAAATTGCTTGCCGCGTCTTGCATGAAGGTGTTCATGTACCTCAGCAGCAAAATCAAGCGCAGCCACATACATTACAGTGCAACGTTTTACGGTTGCCTGATCCATTTTAATAACACTACTACCAACTTCAAAAGACTTGTCGCAATATTGGCTGATCACACGTTCTTTCACAACCATTGAAACTGACTCAAACGCGGCATCGATATCCGGTTGGCTCCACTCGCCGGCAGCGGCATTCATCACCTCGGAAAGGTCCAGGGTGATCATCGGCATTCCCGCTTGTAAAGCAACATCAATATCCGCGATTGTCTTAAGATGATCACCATCAGCGCCATAACCACCCTTATAACCACACTGAAAAACCATGAAGGTTGCATCATCTACCACTTGTCGGTAAGTTCTGCCGGTCAACTCGAGTTCCCGCATTGATTGCTGAGCCAGAACCGGAGTTACATCAAACTCTTTTACTGCAGCAATATGACCGGCAGTCGCCAGCCCCAGGCGGTCACCACAACCTATAGTCGTCTTGCGGTTGCGTAAAGAAACGGGGCCCGTCCAGGGAAAAAAACGGCGTAACACTGCGGCATTATTTTCATTGAGCGGACATTTTCTGGCAACAACATCACCATCTCCGATCTGTTCGCCGGCAAATTCCGCAATCATACCGTCAACACGATTAGAAACAATGAAAATAAACCGACTGACATGGTCTCGTGCCATGGCAATAATGGAATTGTCCTTTTTGTGTATCGAATTACGATAGAAAGATATAGGACTTTCGTGATGCTGAATATTCTTCCTGATATCCTCCTCCTTCGATTCCATCAAAGTAGAGGCATGTGCTAATAAACGTTTCATCTAAAAAAGCTCTCCTGTGAGAAATTAAAAATAACAAATAACTGAAACTATCACGCTACTCGACAAAATTCAAATTACTACATAGTGCCATTTACTCTGTTTTCTTACGACGCGAATTCTGTTTGCCAGATGTCGAAGCAGGGGCTTTGCGGCGGCGGGGCGACTTTACAGCATCCTTTTTCTGAGATGTGGCATTTGCAGCAGCACCCTTATCGGCCTTCTCGGGGAAAAACAACAATTTTTGATTATCCAACCGTACTCTTATTCCGGTAACGTTGTGATAATAACCCTTTAGTATTTCCTCGGCCAGAGAATCCTCCAAATAACGCTCAACAGCGCGGCGTAACGGACGAGCACCATATTCCGGTTCATACCCTTTCTGAATGAGAAAATCTTTAACCTCGTCATCCAGGTGCAATGATATTTTTTTGCCTTCCAGGCGAGCACGGATTTTGTTGATTTCAATGTCAATAATGCGCAACAAGTCTTCACGGGACAAACGTTTGAAAACTATAATATCGTCAACGCGGTTAATGAATTCCGGCTTGAAGCGTTTTCTGGCCATTTCCATAAGACGATCACGCAGTTTTTGCTCGTCAATCACCGTTGTGGCACCAAATCCCAGTCCGCCACCCTTAATAAGTTGTTCTGCTCCAACGTTGCTGGTCATGATAATGATGGTGTTGCGAAAATCAACCCTTCGCCCAAGTGAATCAGTAATTTTACCTTCCTCAAGTATTTGCAACAACATATTAATAACATCCGGATGCGCCTTTTCAATCTCATCAAACAATACCACTGAGTAGGGACGCCGTCGAACTTTTTCCGTCAATTCGCCCCCCTCGCCGTGACCAACATATCCCGGCGGGGATCCAACCAGACGGCTGACATTAAACTTCTCCATATATTCAGACATATCAATCTGAATCAAGGCATCCTGATCGCCAAACATAAATTCCGACAACGCCTTGGCCAACAAGGTTTTGCCCACTCCGGTCGGCCCGAGGAAGATGAATGATCCGATCGGGCGTGCCGGATTTTTCAAATCCGCCCGCGAACGCCGCAGAGCCCGGGAAATAGTAGATACAGCATCATTCTGACCGACAACTGTGCCCGTGATTTCGTTTTCCATACGCAACAATTTGAGGTTTTCTCCCTCCTCCATCTGTTCCACCGGCACACCGGTGAATTTGGCAATAATTTCAGCAATTAGCTTGCGTGATATAGCCGGTAGGTTTTCTGCACGTTTTTCGTGCCATGTCTGTTTGGTCTGTTCCAGTTTTTCCCCGAGTTCTCGTTCTTTGTCACGAAATTTGGCAGCCACTTCAAATTTTTGTTCAGTAATGGCCTCTTCCTTCTCTTTTTTGAGATTTTCCAATTCGGCTTCAATTGCCGTGGTGTCCGGAGGAGGAGTAACATTCCTGATTCTCGCACGAGCTCCGGTCTCATCCATGACATCGATAGCTTTATCTGGAAGAAAACGTCCGGTAATATAGCGATCTGAGAGTTTTACCGCCGCTTCAATAGCATCATTATTATATTTCACATGATGGTGTTTTTCGTAAGTCCCCTTCAACCCGTTGAGAATCTTGATGGTATCTTCTACGCTTGGAGGATTAACAATTATTGATTGAAAACGTCGTTCCAACGCCGCATCTTTTTCAATACCCTTGCGATATTCGTCCATAGTTGTGGCTCCGACGCACTGTAATTCACCGCGAGACAGCGCCGGTTTGATGATATTTGCCGCATCCATCGCGCCCTCAGCGCCGCCAGCTCCGACAATCGTATGCAGTTCATCAATAAATAAAATCACTTTGCCAGAGTTTTTAACTTCATCAATAACGGCCTTGATCCGCTCTTCAAACTGGCCGCGATACTTGGTGCCAGCCACCATCAACGGCAAGTCCAGCGCAAAAATTTTCTTGTCAGTAAGGATTTCCGGGACAGAATTAGCGACAATCTCCTGCGCCAATCCCTCAAGAATAGCAGTTTTACCAACTCCCGCTTCACCAATCAATACCGGATTATTTTTGGTGCGCCGACACAGTATTTGAACTATCCGCTCTATTTCATCTTTTCTACCAATTACCGGATCAAGTTCTCCCTTCGCTGCCATTTCGGTCAAATTCCTGCCAAAAGCGTTCAATGCGGGCAAACTATCCACGCCCCCACCAATTCCATCACTGCCGGAAAACTCGGAAACATCATCTGCTTCCGGCAAATAGTCGGAATCCAGTGCCTTCACCACTTCTCTACGGACCTGATCGATGTTGACCTTCATGTTGATTAGAATTCTGGCAGCGGCGCTCTCGCCTTCCCGCAGCAGTGCCAACAACAAGTGTTCGGTGCCGATAAAGTTGTAATTCATCGACTTGGCCTCGGTGGCAGCTAAAATCAACACCCGTTTGAGTCTTGGAGTAAAGGGAACCACTCCAACTTGCTTTGTCGGCCCGCCAACACCACACACCTTTTCCACCTCCAGACGCAACTGATCTAAATTCAAACCCATAGATTGCAACACAGCAACCGCCACTCCCTCTCCCAGGGCCAATAAACCTAACAACAGGTGTTCGGTGCCCACATAGTCGTGATTAAAACGTTCCGCCTCTTTTTGTGAGAGCACCAGCACGTGCTTCGCTCGTGGTGTAAAATTCTTCATCCCGTCATAGTTCTCTTTATCTGCCATCTGATCCTCCAATTTTATTTAGTAGCATCTTCATCCATTGCCGAAGTCTCGCAGTCACTGACATTGTCGCAATTGTGTCTGCCAATTACGATAGCGATTGAGGATGAATTATGAAATATAAATTAACGATGTGAAACACTTAATATAGTGCAAATCCGCTTGAAATCAAAAGCCTCATTCTTCGTGCTTTTGTCTGAGGGTAGATTATCCCTGTCACCGGGATTTGAGTTACAGGCAAAGTCGATCAGCTCAAGCTGGCGGCAACATCCTGCTTTGACATAAAACGAAACTTGCCGGATTCCAGGTTGTCGAGATGCAGATTTCCAATGGCAATGCGCTTGAGAGATAATACACGACTACCGGTGTAACGAATTAATCGTCGGATTTCGCGTTTTTTTCCCTCATTCAAAACAAATTTATAGAGACACGGCCCGACACGCACCAAGCTGCGCGGTTTGAGAAAATCACCATCATCGGTGATCCCGTTTCGCAAATCCTGAAGCATAGGTTCAGCAATATCACAATCAGTTTCAACCACATAAGTTTTCAGTACTTCATGACGCGGATGCATAAGTTGTTCCGCGTAACCACCATCATTGGTAAACAACAACAGACCTTCGCTGTCTTTGTCCAGTCGTCCAACAGAAAATACCCTTGTCGAACCTATTGTCGTTTTGATCAGGTCAATGGCTTTTAAAGAAGCGTGCTTATCTTTGTTGGTGCAAACGTAGCCGCGCGGTTTGTTGAGCATAAGATATACCAGCGACGGCACAGCAACTGGCGCGCCATCAACTCTTATCTGGTCGTCAATCGTTACCCTGCACCCCGGGGTCATTACCACAATTCCGTTGACTGATACCCGTCCCTGTTTTATTAATTCAGCACATTTACGCCGCGCGGCAACTCCCCGATTACATAAAAATTTAGTCAGATTAATGGCGGTTGCCGTATCGACAGATAGTGCTCTTTTCACGATTACCTGGAATTAGAAGATACGTTGACTTCCGACGAAGTTTCTTCCCGCGATTTTTCAGACGCATTGGTTTTATTTTTTTCTGGAGCAGCAACAGGCGACTCAAACTTTTTTTCAAAATCTGGAGAAAGGTTGCTATTAAACTTGAAGAAATCAGCCCGGACAATGCGTGTGTATGACAATGGTTCACTCTTCGCTTCTTTTTTCCCGATTGAACCATACCCGCCATCAAAATCCTTGGCCAAACCGCCCCAACTGGAAACACCGCCACGGTCTTCCGCCCAAACACTCACCGCATCTTCACTTAATAAATTATCGCTGACAATGCCTGTCGGCACGATTTGATAAGCACGCACCAATGCTCCGTCTGCGCCTTTCTGCTCAGCCTCAACAACAACGCGCCGATAGAGTTCTTCGCGAGAAAAATGGTTATAGCGACCGGAACAGACATACTTTCCGATTACAGTGAATGATTCAGATATTTTTGTAGCGTCCTCGTAAATTTTTACGTTATCGGTAGCCGGAAAACTATCACCATGATATTCACAGTGCATGCAACCGGCAACAAATAACACAACCAATGATCCGACCAAAAGAAATAATATTTCTCGCATTAACAACTTATTTCACCTTTAGTTTAAATTTTTTAGACACAAAACCGTCCAATACCAGCAATTGAAAACTCCAGTATCAACTGATACTCAACATCAAAATGATTGATAATGTACAACAAATCTGCAAAAAACAAATAGCGCTAAGCTAACGAAATACAAGATAAAAACAGTAATTATTTCCGAAAGGCAACGATTTTTGAGTTGCTTTCATATTATAATGTTTTATTGGCGAAATTCTTGAATTTGATTTCAGCAATATCAGCAACGCCAGTCAACAACATTACCAATCGATCAATACCGAAAGCACAACCCGCACACTCCGGCATACCGTACTCAAGTGCGGCAAAAAAGCTATCCGGTTCAGGATATTCCGCCATTCCCTGTTCATTCCGTTTTGTCGCGGCATGACGAAAACGCTGTTTTTGTTCAACCGCATCGGTTAATTCCCCGTAAGCATTGGCCACTTCCATACCCCCGATATAAAGCTCCCAGCGTTCTGCCACCTCTGGATGACCAGTCTTAATTCTTGCCAAAGCAGCGCGTTCTGCCGGATAATCAATTAGAAAAGTCATCCTGCTTTTATTCAGTGCCGGTTCAATCGCAGTAGTCATCAACTCGTCAATCTGATCGCTGGCTAAAGCTTCTAACCATGGCACCCCGGCATAACGCAGATAAGCATCATTAACAGTTATCAATTCTGGCTCCAGATTCAAATCAACTAACGTTCCGAGATAATCGAAAGATTGACACAGGTTTTTTGCAGCTACATTCCGCACCAGATCAATCGTGAAATCCATTAATTCACGATAATCAATGCCTGCCTGATACCACTCCAGCATAGTGAACTCCGGACGGTGCCGATGACCAAATTCACCGCCACGGAAACAGGCACCCAACTGATAAATTTTTTCAAATCCATCTGCCAGCAACTGCTTCATTTGCAACTCCGGACTGGCACGCAAAAACCCACCTTCTGCCGGAATAGTTTCAATATATTCTTCCGGCGCCGGGGCAGCAATCAATACCGGCGTTTCAACCTCAACAAAACCACGTTCATCAAAAAAATTGCGCACAGCCCGAACTATCGCCGCCCGGTTCGTCAACAGACGATTAGCTGAGACTCTCATAATTGCCTCCAGACTTCTTTTGCTGTTCTGTCAAAACTAACAAAATATTTTTCTGTGTATATTCTATAACTAGACCGTGCTCGAAAAGCCTTTCAGGGTTCATGCTCCGCATCCGTCGGCCAGCAGCTCGATGCTTCGACTGAAGTGCTGTC
>JAGYNC010000056.1 GCA_018400135.1 Victivallaceae bacterium | reverse complement strand
TGCTCTTCGTGGTGAAATCCGTCCTGTTTCTGTCCGTTGCGAACAAGTAATTGAATAGTTTACAGATATTATTCAGAGGTTACACCTCTTTTTTGCTTAATCAAGGAATATATGGTAATTTTGGATAGTTGCAATTCAATTTTCTCCCGAATAACTTATTGATATTGCTCGATTTAAAAAATGTTATGGATAATTAGTGCCTGAACGAAAAAGAACTTTTTCTTGAGAAATTGAAAGCCAAGCGGCAGGCTGACACGCATGTCCCGCAGAACCCCCGGATTCAGGTTTGACCCCAAGTGCAACAGGGCCAGCAAAACCAGAAGATCGTCTTGGAAGTCGCTCAAATATGACCATCCGTTTCGCCGGGATTTTCGAGCAGACACCGGATAGCTTCTTCTACCCGGTCTGGATCGACACAGGTATTGCAGCAGTCGCCGCAGGGGCGGCTATTGGTGACTGCCAGAACCGGCTTGGGCAGCGTGGCGAAAATGCCGGCTATCAGCTCCTTTTCACAGGCTACAGCGACAACGGCGCTGGTTTCCTGGCGGCGGACTTCCGCAATCGCACGTCGACCCCCACCGGCAACAACGCAGCGAACCTGATATTTTTCCGCCAATTCGCGCATCCGAGCGATGCTACAGTGCCCGCACTGTTTGCAAAGATAAACATCTTCCTTGAGGTTTTCAATGCAGCCGTTCCACTGCATGCAATGGGGTAGTAGCAAGAGCAGTTGTTCCGGTCGGACATGGACATGGACATGCCGGCGCCGGGTCATCGCGTTATTGCAGTTAATAATCCATTGTTTAATCATGGTGATGTCCCTTTGGCAGAGTCTGAAGCGATGCAATTCAGGTTAATGCAGGCAATCTGGAGTACCCGCAGTTTTCATTCATCCTTACTGACAGTGCGATATCCCAGCATTTTCTTTATCAACGTCCCATAGGGTGGGTAGCGCAATTGAAGGTCCAGTCGGGTGCTCTGCTTCAGGATGCTTTGATGGTGACTGAAGGTTTCAAAGCCAGCCTGGCCGTGGTACGCTCCCATGCCGCTTGACCCCAGGCCGCCAAAAGGCAGATCATGTACGGTCAGGTGCATAATGACATCATTGATGCAGGCCCCGCCGCAACGAACTTGTTCCAGCACCTGCTCGCGTATCGTTTGGGAACGACTGAACAGATACAACGCCAGCGGAATAGGACGGCGGTTGATGAACTTGATCGCCTCGTCCAGTGTTGTGTAGGATAAAATGGGCAGAATCGGACCGAAAATTTCTTCCTGCATGACCGCGCTATCCGGCATCACTTCGCCCAGCAGAGTCGGTTCAAGGTAACGTTGTGAGCGGTCGCTGCGACCGCCGTGGAGGATAATCCCATTATTCAGATACGACAAAAGTCGGCTAAAATGGGCATCATTGATAATCCGGCTGTAGTCAACACTGGTTTGGGGATCGGCACCAAAAAAGGTTTGGACTGCTTTCACACAGGCTTGAATCAGAGCGCCGCTGATGCGTTGGTCAACCAAAACATAATCAGGGGCGACGCAGGTTTGACCGGCGTTGAGAAATTTTCCCCAGACAATGCGCCGGGCTGCGACATCGATATCGGCATTCCTCTCGACCAGACAGGGGGACTTTCCACCGAGCTCCAGAGTCACTGGCGTCAGCTGTGCTGCAGCAGCAGCCATGACTTTGCGGCCGACGGCACTGCTGCCGGTGAAAAAAAGGTAATCTACCGGCAATGCCGACCATATTGCCGCCAGTTCGGCCGCCCCTGCGACCACCGCAACAGCGTCCCGGTCAAGATATTCCGGAATGAGGCGGGCCAGCAGCGCGCTACTGACCGGAGCCAGCTCGGACGGTTTAAGCACCACGCAATTGCCGGCCGCCAAAGCCGAAACCATGGGCAGCAGTGCCAGCTGCACAGGATAATTCCACGGGGACAGGATTAGAACTGTGCCGTAGGGACACAGACGGATTTCCGCCCGGGCACCCAATAGACGTAGAGGAACCGCGATGCGTCGGGGGCGGCTCCAGTGTTGCAGATTACGGAGCGCCAAAGCAATTTCCTCCAACACAAACCCGGTTTCGCTCAAATACGCTTCAAAAGGGGACTTGCCCAGATCGGCGGCAAGAGCTTCGGCAATGTCGGCGGCATGGTGTTGCAACAGCCGCCGCAGCTGCGACAACTGCTGACGCCGCCAGGGGAGCGTGCGAGTACGCCCATCGCTGAAGCATTGCTGCAAGCGGGCAAGAATGGCTTTCTGACTCTCTTGATCAGACATGGTTCTCCGGTGCGTTTTGCTGAAGTTTTTTGATGATGATATCGCTGGCGAGCTGGCCGCACAGCGCGACCATTGGCATGCCGCCGCCGGGATTGACGCTGCCCCCAACAAACAGCAGGTTGGCAAACTCGCGACTCTGTTTGGGCGCTTTGAAGGCTTGATTTTTCCAGATATCGCTGACGACCCCGTAGATGGCGCCGCCATTGGAACCGTACATGGCCTGAATATCGACCGGTGTCCAGAAATGTTCAACAACCACATGTCGGCGGAGATTGGCGAGGCCCATCCGTTCGAGCTTGTCCAATACCCGATCCTTCAGGGCGTGATACGCTTCTACGGGGCATGGCATTTCCTCATTAATCCAGGGAATGTGCGGCAGGATTTTGATGTTGTCATGGCCGGGAGGAGCGACACTCTGATCGCTGCGGGCGGGAGCTACGACATAGAGAGTCGGATCATCCGGAATTTCATGTTTCCGAAATACTGTGTCAAAATGTTTCCGCTGATTGCGTGAGAAAAAGAAATTGTGGTGGGCCAGGCAGTCATAGATGCGATCTACCCCGAGATGGATGACGATCCCGGAACAGGCCGGTTCATATTTCTTCAGACGCCGACAGGCAGCCGGCGGCATCTTTAGCAGTTTTTTATATGCGGGAAGTACCTCCATATTGCAGACGATCCATTCTGCCGGTCGGAATATCCCGCCAGTCTGCAGTCCGGTGACCCGGTCGCCATCGGTCTCAATTCCGGTCACTTCGCAGTTACGGTGAATAGTTACTTCCAGTTCCGTCAGTACCTTTTCAATTCCATGGGCCAGATTGTACATTCCGCCTTCGACATACCACAGGCCATAACCAAACTGGATATGCGGCATCATATTCATAAAACCTGGCGCACGCAAGGCCGATGAACCGACATATTTGATAAAAAAGTCAAAAATATCCTGCAGATATGGATTGGGTAGACGACGACAAACTGAGCGGTGCATCGTGCTGAGAAAATCCAGCTTGAATACCCGCCAGCCATAATATTTCAGCAGTTCGGACAGGGTATCCAGCCCCTGCTGGAAATAGCCCTCGTCAATCAGATCGTACTGACGTTTGCTGTAGTTGAGAAAATCCCGAAACGCCCCTTCCAGGCCGGGGCCCGCCTTGGCCAGTTGCTGACTCATCCGCACCGGATCGGGATCAAGATCAATCACCTGACCATCTTCAAAAAAATTACGCCAATGCGGAGTAACCGGCTGTAAGGTGACGTAATCTTCGAAGCGCCGCCCGCCCCGAGCAAAAAGCTGTTGAAAAATATGGGGCAGAGTAAAAATAGATGGGCCGAGATCAAAACTGAAACCGTCCCTGGTCAGCACATTCAGTTTGCCGCCGAGATGACTATTCTTTTCATAAAGATCGACAGCACAGCCGGCGGCGGCCAGCGACAGAGCTGCCGACATCCCTCCCAGCCCAGCGCCTATAACTGCCACCCTCGGCCTTGCTTCTGAGATTTTATTGGTACTCATAGCATGTCTCCGCTCAATTTAAGGCTGTGATAAGATTGGCGGCAATCAGTCCGGACTGATAGATGGTTGGCAGACCGCTACCCGGATGTGTCCCGCCGCCGACCAGATAGCAATGGTCTAGTTCTTCAAACTGATTACGGGGACGCAGATAAAGCATCTGTCGGAAATTATGGGCCAGATTGAAGGTTGCACCGGCATATACATTGTAATCATTCTGCCAGTTCTGCGGCGTGATCATTTTTTCGGCTACTATATGGCGACGCAGGTCGGGCATGCCGCCACGTTTCTCCAGCGCTTCAAGTACCCGGGCGCGGATGTCCTGGCCGTCCCGGTTCCAATCGATCTTGCCACGCAAATTTGCGCTGGGCACCAGGATGTAAACTGCGGACTGACCGGCCGGGGCAAGGCTCTCATCGGTGATACTGGGATTATGCACATAAAAAGAAAAATCATCGGAAAAACTGTCCCCTTTGAAAATTTCTTCAACATTCTTCCGATAGTCCCGGGCGAAAACGATGCTATGGTGCGGCATCTGATAAATTTTATCCACGCCGAGATAGAGCATGAAGGTAGAACAGGAGAAACGTTTCTTCGCCAAGCGTTCCGGGGTGTATTTTCGCAGGATTCCAGGTGGAACGATGGTGCACATGGCCTGGGCAAAATCGGCGTTGATAATCACCTCGTCGCCACGGACTTCGCGGCCATCGTCCAGCACAACTCCGCTCACGCTGCGCCCATCCAGCAACAAGCTGCGCACCGAGGTATTCAGATGAACTTTCACGCCATGACCGGCGGCTATCTCAGCCATTTTCTCCGAAATGCGGTTCAACCCGCCAAAAACATGATAGATGCCAAAGTGGTGCTCAATATACGGGATGATGGCAAAAAGTCCCGGGCATTCCCAGGGCGACATGCCGAGATACTTGGCCTGGAAAGTGAAAGTGAAACTCAGTTTGGGATCGCAGAAATATCCACTGAGCAGATCGTAGAGCGACTTGTTTAGTGCCAGATGCGGCAAGGCTTTGAACAGACGCAGAGACAGCATGCTGCGGAGTGTGTGATAAGGCTGCTCCAGACAGGGATAAAGCCGGGAAAACCGGGCTCCCTCCCGGGCGATAAAACGCTCATAAGTCGATTCCCTGCCTGGGAAAACTCTGGCGATTTCCTGTTTCATCCCCTCAGGATCAGTTGTGGGCTCAATTTGCCTGTCGTCAAATTGCAGACGGTACATCGGCTCCAGGCGTTTGAAACGAAGGAGGCTTTCGCTGTCAGCCCCGGCTTCCTCGAATACCCGATCCAGGACTTCTTTCAGCATCAGGAAAGTCGGACCCAGGTCGAAGTGAAAATCTTTGAGCGTAATCCGGGCATTGCGGCCACCGACTTCGAGCTGTTTTTCAAAAACTTCGACTTCATATCCTCTTTTCCCAAGAATCATCGCGGCAGTCAATCCGCCGGGTCCAGCCCCCACTACCAGCACGCGTTTCGTTTTTTTAGGCGCCATGTTTCCTTGTCTCCATTGTTGAAGATTGGGCCTTATGCTACTTTTGCATAATAATAAAGTAATGCCTCGCTCTTTCCTTTGGAGCGGGGCTCGACCCCACCCAAAGAGTGAGCGATTACATAATGAAACTGAAAATGCAACAAAATTACCCTACACCTTGAGATCGGAAAAATCAATTAGTAAATAAAGGCCGGGAATTATAAATCAATCAAGAAGTTAGAGAATTGACGACATGGCTTTGTTGTCGTATATTCCACAGTTGACGATGAAAGTAGTTATTTTTTTATTTTCAACTATTTTCTGATATCGACAGAAAATGCGTAGCCTAAAAATGTAGAGTTCTTGAACAATCCAGGGAATATGGAAAATGACTGAAGAAAAAATTCTTGAAAGTTTGTTAGATGAAATCGCGGTTGTCACCCAGACCACCACGGCAGAATTGTTGCCGGATGCTTCGTTTAATTCGAACAATGTTAATTCACTGGAGTTTATCGAAATTCTTTTGTTTATCAAGCAGCAATGGGGGTGCGATTTCATTTTGGGCGGATTGAATCCGGTGGATGTTGCTTCACCGGTAGCATTGAGTTGTCGTATTGCTTCTGAACTGAATGGCGCCGAAAAGTCGTGAAAAGTTACGCGAATGGTATAGATTGGGTTGTTGCCGGACTAAATGCGGCTTGCCGACAAATGCCTGGCGGCGGCAATCATTTCCTGGTGGCGGCAGAGTTTGCAATAGTGATTACGCCGGAAGAAATCCGGCAATTGCTGGATGAGTTGCCGGAATCGCTCCTGAAATGGTTAAATGGACGTTGGAAGCGGGCCTGGCACCTGGCTCCCTACTGGCGTCCCGGGACGCCGCAGGCAATTCCCTGCGAATTTGTCGAGGATGAAAACTGGCATGCTCAGATTGTTCGTTTTGCCAACGTAGCGCTGCCGAAAAATTGTTGTCTGACGGTAAAACTAATTGATTCAAAAACATCATGGCGGCTGATTTTCAAATTCAGTCATCTGCTGTTTGACGGCGCCGGCGCTGAACTTTTTTTACGGATGTTGCTACAGGGACAAGCAAAACTGCCGGACGGATGTCCGGGTTCCCCAACTCCGGCATTGAACCGGTGGGGTGAACTGTTCACTGCCGGAAGACGTTTAAATGCCTCGCTCAGGAAATTCTCTCGTGTGCCCTTGCGACAGTTGTATCGGGGCAATAAACAGGCGGGATGCGACTTCCTCACCGCCTCATTTATGCTTGATGAGGTCAGCGCGGCCTGTGATAGTCGATTTGGGCCATTTACCCTTGGGTCAGTGTTGGCTGCGGTAGTTGGTCGCGCCTTGTGGTTGTGGGACAATCCGGCGTGGCCGCCGGGAAACATTCTTTTGCCGATGTCTGTCAATTTGCGTCGGGCCGCGCAAAAAGAGGCGAATATTTTCTTTAATCGGTGGAGCCTCATGCCGCTTTACTGGGCCGGCATGACAGCTGATGACGGCCTTGACTGGTGGGTAGCGCAAGTCAGACAGCAATTGGCAGAACTCACCGCCACCGGTTTGGCGTATGACTTTGAGCGAGCCAACTTACTGATGCGAATTATTCCCGCCAGCCTGGAAGGACGGCTGGCTTTGAGTCGTTTTCGGAATGGCGCCGGAAGCGCAATGTTTTCATTTATTTCCGAGTCGACGGTACCGCTCTCCTGGAATCATCGACCGATTGCCAGCTTGATTCACTACCCGATTGTCCCGCCACAGCCGGGACTGGGAATATTTTTTACTGCTTATGGACAGCAACTTAATCTGACAATGACCTGGCAGCAGCAGAGTTTTCCAGACGGCACGGTGGAACGGCTGTTTTCGGCTATTGTAGAAGAATTAAAAATTAAAAATTAAAAATGAATATTTTCCGAACAATCAAACTTGAAGTTGGCGGTTATCGCGGTATTGCCATTGCCGGGGCTGAGCGTGAGGTTTCTTATCCCGAACTTTGGGAGATGGTCGATAGCTGGATGAACCGGCTGCGGCAAATTGGCATCGGTTCGGATGCCCGGGTAGGAGTGCGCCTGGAAAATTCCGCCGACTATGTTGCTCTGAGTCTGGCGATTCTGGCAATTGACGCGGTAATTGTTCCAATTTCCCGCCAGGCGAGTATGCAGGAAACGTTGACAATTATCGAAAATATCAACGTTAATTTCTTATTAACCACCTTGCCCTGCAAAAAGTGGGAAGCCGAAGCAGAATTTCCGTTCGCCGAAGGATGCCGGATGCGCGTTTACCGATTTGAGGAACACCCGGTTACCCCGTTGGAACTGGACGACGGGCGGAAAAGCGCGTTCATTCGTTTTTCCAGCGGGACAACCGGCGCTAGTAAAGGGGTGATTTTGTCTCATCAAGCGGTACTTGAACGAACTGCCGCAAGCGGCAAATTGCACATTGGAGAAGGTGAGCCGGTGCTATGGGTACTCGATATGGCTTTCCATTTTGTCGTTACCATCCTGTTGTTTCTGCGTCGCCGGGCAATGATAGTTATGGTGTCGCCGCCTCTGGAACAGGGCATGTTTGACGCTTTGTGCCGTTATCCGGTAAAACTATTGTATGCCACCCCGTATCACTACCGCATTATGATTGAGTCGGCGGCATTCACCCCGGCACTGTTGACGACGGTAACCCAGGCTATTTCCACTGCCCAAAATTTGATGCCCGACACCGCCATCGCGTTCAGGGAAAAATTTACTCATCCATTGGTACAAGCCTACGGAATTATCGAGGTTGGGCTGCCCTGTATCAACGACAGCATGGAAGGGAAGCGGGCTGGTTCTGTCGGCAGGCTCCAACCGGCTTATCAATTGAAATTAGATCGTGAACGTGGTGGAATCGGTGAAATTTGCCTTAGAGGGCCCGGCATGTTCGATGCCTATTTTACACCTTTTGCCACGCGCCATAGCATAGCTCCTGACGGCTGGTTTCATACCGGCGACCTCGGTTTACTTGATCAGGACGGCTATTTATTTATTGTTGGTCGCGCCAAGAACGTCATTAATTTTCTCGGGATTAAAATTTTTCCTTACGAAGTGGAAGCGGCATTGAACCGGATGCCGGAAATCAGGGAATCGCTGGTCTGGGGACGGCCAACCCCGGGATACGGGGAAATCCCGGCGGCAAAACTGGTGCTGGCAAAGGGAGTCGCATGGAACAACGAATTGAAAAAACACATTCGTCAATACTGTTTTTCTCAGCTTTCTCCAGAAAAAGTTCCAAAGGAGTTTGTTCCTGTCGACTCACTGGCAAAAACGGTCAGCGGTAAATTAATTCGGGAGAAATGTGAATGAAAATACCGCGATTGACAGTGAAAGAGTTTCACGAGACCCGGTTTTGTCCCGGCATCTGGCGTGACGGCCTGACCGATTTTCTGAGTTTTATAGTGATTTATTCGCATATTTATGATCCGGCAGTAGAGATGATTGCACAGTTGCTGATCCGGCAACAAGAGACGCGAATAGTGGATCTTTGCAGTGGGGGCGCCCTCTATAATCGGCAGATATACGACCGGCTTTCCCGACACTGGAAAATTCGTTTGACCGATTACAAGCTAACCGACGTTGCCCCCAACCGCCACTGGAAAAACATCGCGAAACTGAGCAATCAGGCAATCAGCGCCGAACCGGAATCGCTGTCCGCCGATGCGGCAATCCGGAAATTGCCGGGACTTCATATAATGTTTTCGGCACTGCACCATTTTTCACCGGAGGAGCTGCAACAACTTCTGACGACCGGCGCCCAATGCCAGAGGACACTGGCATTTTTCGATTATTCGCAACGCAAACCTTTACTGGAACTGATACCATTGTTGTTGGCACCGATGTTATTGCTTTTAACTTCTCCTCTGGTGTATCCATTTTCCTGGCGGAGACTGTTTTTCACCTATCTGGTGCCGGCACTGCCGGTACTGTTATTTGTCGACGGCCTGCTATCGCGGTTGCGCAGTTATACATTACCCGAATTGCAGCAGATCGCCGCTGAAGTGGCACTGCCAGACTATGAAATTACCACCGGCATCATCTCGCGTTGGGGCGGAATCGGCAAAATACATTGGATTATTGCTCATCCCACAAACTTGCAAAGTAGCATGCGTTCGGAGAGCGCAAGCTGCCGAAATGCACCTCCGGATGACTGTCTTACCGGCCGCAGGCCGGTGGAGGGCTGTCCTCCGTGGCAGCCTGATGCACGCGGTGCGCCAAAGTACCGCAAGCATCCTTGCTTGCGTTTTCTCTTCTCAAACTGGATGCTTGAGGTACTTTCTTGCGCACGATGTGCGCAGGAAATTAAAGACGGATGCAAAGCGGTCGCGCAGGAGCACGACCCTCCGCCGCGCCGAGAGCGCGGGGATAATACGGGCTAAGCCCGTGGAGGGACGGCCTCCGTGCCGTCCGAAAAGTAGCGCCAGGGTTGAGGGAGGCATTACGAAATTGGTAAGGCCTCACTCTTTCCTTTGGAGCGGGGTCAATACTACACAGCCTCGGAGGCGCTGGCACGCCTTGCTTTTTCTCGCCGTCTCGACATGATGGTTCAGAAACGTACACTTTCACAGCGAAGCGGTACACGTTCACGGGTACGAGGAAGCAGATTCGCGAAGGGGACATCGGGTACGGGAACGAGAACGAGTACGGGAACGAGGGGAACGCGAGCCAACCAGAGAGTTTTGTCGACTCGCAATAGCTCGCGCCCGACCCTCGCCAATGGCGATCAATTCATTCATTTCCTGCAGTTCGTATTCTCTTTCCTTGATCACTGGATATTCTGAACAGAGCATTAATCGTTCCTCCCCAGGTGTCGTAGGGGCGACTCTCGATGAGAGCACCCGTGCCGGTTTCATCGAAACGCGGCACTACTTTGGCGGGTATCGCGTTACCGGAAAGAGTGAGGGATCGCCCTCACTCTTTTTTTGACACTGAATATTTTATAAATCGGATTGATTTTAACAAAATCTCAATTATGATAGAACTTTGCATATTGACCCAGGAACATCGAAGAGCAACGCGGGCATTGTTTCAAGAAGTTCCCGCGAAGACGGTAAAAATTCAGACATCGCTCTATCGCCAATCTCTCCCAATGCAAACAACACAATTATTATAAGAGGCATGACAATGTCTACTCGACAAAAATTAAAAATCGCCGACATTGCTTTTGACAGTCGGCTTTTTCTCGGAAGCGGCAAATTCAATTCAACCGACCAATTCAGGAAGGCTATTACCGCAAGCGGAACTCAATTAGTAACAGTTGCCTTGACCCGGGTTGATGTGAACAGCCAGGAAAAGGACCATATTTTAAGCGCCATCGACGCTGATAAAGTGCGGGTCATGCTCAATACATCGGGCGCCAGAGATGCCGAAGAGGCATGCAGAATTGCCCGCTTTGGCCGTGCTGCCGGATTCAACTGGATAAAGTTGGAAATTCACCCGGACCCGACCTATCTGTTGCCCGATCCAATTGAAACCTTCATTGCCACTAAAAAATTAGTTGAAGATGGGTTTGTTGTTTTGCCGTACATCAATGCTGATCCGGTTCTGGCCAAGCGCCTCGAGGAAGTCGGGGCTCACGCCGTTATGCCGCTGGGGGCGCCCATTGGCTCCAATCAGGGACTTAAAACCGCAGCCATGCTCAGAATTATCATTGAACAATCAAACGTTCCGGTGGTCGTAGACGCAGGTATTGGACTACCTTCCCACGCCGCGGCCGCTATTGAAATGGGCGCTGATGCTGTACTGGTCAATACGGCAATTGCGGCCGCCGATGATCCGGAGAAGATGGCAACCGCTTTCAAACTGGCCGTACAATGCGCGGAAATGGCTCAAAATGCCGGCCCGGCCACAGTCGGAACCACCGCCAGCGCGACTTCCCCGTTAGCCTCATTCAATACCATTTTTTAACATTCTGGAGCATGAACCATGTTTCCCCCGCTGAAAATGAGCGAGCCGGAGGTTCGCGATAAAATAATGAACGCTACTCACCAAACTGTGTCGGCAACGCTGAAGAAGTCTGGCCATAACTTTGACGACATACTTGTGCTATTGTCGCCGGCTGCGGCAGAATACCTTCCGGTCATGCGTGAATTGGCATCAATCCATCGTCGCCGCTATTTTGGCAGAACCGTTCAACTTTATACGCCGTTATATTTCTCCAGCAGTTGCGTCAACAACTGTGTTTACTGCGACTTCAGACATGACAATCCATCAACCCGCAAAACTCTCTCTCTTGACGAAATCATCAATGACGCGCGAGTCATAAAATCGACCGGCATTGATTCGCTGCTGCTGGTTGCCGGAGAAGATCCGAAAGCCGTTACCATTGAGAGACTTGAGCGAATCGCGCGCGAAATGAAAAAAATATTCTCCTATGTCTCCATAGAAATCGCGCCTCAAAGCGAAAAGAATTATCGCCGTTTATTCAAGGCGGGAGTGGACGGGTTGACACTATATCAGGAAACTTTTGACCGACAACGTTATCTGGAACTTCATCCCTGCGGCCCGAAACGCGACTACGACCGTCGGCTTGAAATATTGGAGCGCGGCGGCGCGGCTGGCATGCGCACGCTTGGCATCGGCTTTTTATTGGGACTTTATGACTGGCATATCGAAGCCGCGTCGCTGGCGGCACAGGCAATCTGGCTTAAACATAAATTCTACCGCAGCAAAATCCAGTTTTCTTTCCCGCGCATTACGCCGACCAGCTTCGGCTATATTCCGCCGATTCCCGTTTCTGAATCTGAACTTGAACAAATGCTGCTGGCCTTTCGTATTGTCTTTCCGGAATACGACATAACTGTCTCAACGCGTGAAACCAGCGAGTTTCGCAACCGGGTAGCACTTACATCTGTTAATAATCTCAGTGCCGGTTCACTGGTCGCGCCGGGAGCATATTCAGAACCGGATCAGGAACTCGGACAATTTTTGCTTAACGATCAGCGAACAGTAACGGAAGTGGTGAAAGCCCTGCAGAATTCAGGTCTGGAACCGGTAACCAAATACTGGGATGCCGCACTTGTTTCCGATCAAATCAGGGACTTTCACATTTAAGTAATTTTGGATAAGGCTATGATAAAAAAAGTTTGTGTTCAAAATTGTTCTTGGAATCAATTTTTTGGTCAATTATTTGATTCTAACAAATTTCAAATTCCGGAGGAAGATTTGCGAGAAGGCACTGACAGTAGCTTAAACGCAATAAATAGTGCAATTTATTGGTTCTAAGGAGATTCCTGTGCATTGTTTACCACAGAGGAGCAGGAAACAAACAACAGAGGTTTGCGCGAATCCGTGATTGCTCGCTACGCAGCAATCACATATTCGCGCAAACGTATTTTCGAGTATGAAACAGAGAAAATCTCGGGATTAGTAATGCCTCACTCTTTCTTTGGTTCGGGGTCAATACTACACAGCCTTGTGTTCTGTGAAGCTTAAAATATCGATTTGGACAAGTTAAATTATGGTTTGGATTTTTTTGTTCAGGCCGATGGGCGATATGAATATCGCCCGAGGCATGAACGGGAAAATACATCCATAAGAAACTTGCCGCAAGCGGTTGCGATCTTT
>JAGYNC010000055.1 GCA_018400135.1 Victivallaceae bacterium | reverse complement strand
CCTTTACAATTAACTAAATTAATATCAATACCTGAACAAAAAAGGCTTTTCCCGTCAGCGGCAACCGTCGCTTACGCTCTCCGAGCGCAAATAGCAATACACTCCGCTTTATGCGTTCGGAGAACGCATGCGAGTCATCTTCCTGCCTGGTACCAACATATCGGCAGGATATTATTTGTCGATATTTTTATATCCTTTCACAGTCAGCAGGGCATAAATTGTCTCGGTGCGTGGCACCGGCACCTGATGCTGTCGCGCCAAACGCAGCAAATTGCCGACGATGACATCTGTCTCGAGAGGACGACCATTATCGTAATCCACCAACATGCTCGTTTTATATGGAGGGAAACTTCTGGTATAGTTCAAATTCTTTTCCACGATATCAGGCGGCAATGGTTTACCGCAGGCTGCCGCTACGGCACAAACTTCGCGCATCAACTCGGCGCACAATCCTTCCAACAGTGGTGATTCCGAAATTTCCCGGGTATCGACACCGCCAGCCAACACCGATACCGGATTGTATGGCATGTTCCAAACCAGCTTGATCCAGCGAAACAGCACAATATCATCGACGGCTTCACATTCAACTCCGACTTCATTGAAAAGAGCCGCCAATTCTTTCAGTTTGCGAGAAATACCCGAGGGATAAACACCAAACTTAAGATGTCCACTCCCCTTATGGTAAACCTTACCGGCGCCCGATCTGGTAACACCGATATAGGCTATCCCACTGATTAATTCATTATCACGAAAACTCTCCGCAATCGGCTCCTCAATATCAATACCATTTTGTAATAAAACAATGGTCGTTTCCGGGCCAACTACAGGATAAATTATTGACGTAAGATCAATCTCGGGCAGTGCCTTGGTGGTGATTAGCAGAAAATCCGGTGGCGAAGGACATTCTTCGCAGGAACGATAGACTGCGGCTGGCTTGAAAATAAAATCGCCGGCAATGCTTTTGATATCATAGCCGGAAGTCAAAACGCTTTCGTAATCGGAACGACACACTACAGCCACGTCTACCCCTCCCTGTGCCAACCTGCCGCCGAAATAGGCACCAACACCCCCGGCGCCAACCACTAAAATTTTATTTTTTCTCTGTTTCATATTTAACCTGTTTACCCGCTCTTGAATGCTTAACAATTTACCCCTCGGTAAAATTCATTGCGGCATAGCAGCATTATGTAAATTTTGATTGTGAAAAAACGACAAAAAAGAACAAGACGTGATATTAAATTCATTGTAAAACTGGAAACTAGTTTCTGTGGCCGAAGATCGCACTCCCGACCCGCACCAGAGTTGCTCCTTCCTCTACCGCAATCTCAAAATCCGAACTCATTCCCATAGAGAGCTCAGGAAGTTTGATGTCATATTCCTGTTCGAGTTTATCCCGCAACTGTCGCAAACCGGAAAAAACCCGGCGCAGCGCAGTTGTGTCGGCACCAAACGGTGCCATAGTCATGAGCCCGACGACTTCAAGATTGGTGGCAGCTACTGCTGCCGCGGTCAGTTCAGGCGCAATTTCAATGGATGCACCCGACTTTGATTCTTCCCTAGAAATATTAAACTCAAGAAGGATTTTTGGACGAACAGCATCCCCCTGAGCCAAACGATTAAGACGCTTGACCAGTTTCATCGAGTCAATCGAATGAATAACATCAGCATATTGCAAAGCGCGTGCCGCCTTATTGCTCTGCAAATGTCCTATGAGATGCCATTCGATGTCATCAGGCAGTGTTTTATATTTTTCCTCAAGTTCAACTACTCGATTCTCGCCGAAAACACGCTGTCCGCAACGATAGGCGTACATAATATCCTCAGCCGGGAAAGTCTTACTGACTGCGACAAGACGCACACTTTTCGGATCTCTGCCAGCCTGTTCAGCGGCCTGTCGAATGCGCATTTTCACTCTCTGCAAATTATGCTCAACATGATCTATTCCACTCATCTTCCCTCTCATCTGGTTATTGTCTTCCGGCGCCGAATATTGAATTTCAAGTAACCCCTCACTCTTTTTCTACTCGTTGCCCGCTCTAGTGCTACCGATTTTTAGCGCTTAACACGAGTCGGACGCATCTTGTTTTCCGGCGGATTCATAATGACTTTTGTGCCAGGCGGTATATCTTCAGTAATCCAGACGTTACCACCAATAATTGCGCCTCGTCCGATAGTAACATCGCCGAGCACGGTAGCACCGGAATAAATAGTTACTCCATCATCAATAGTCGGGTGCCTTTTAGTTCCCCGGATCAAATCTCCGCAAGCGTCCTTGGGAAAACTCAACGCCCCTAAGGTAACTCCCTGATAGATTTTGACACTATCGCCGATAATTGCAGTTTCACCAATGACCACGCCAGTACCATGGTCGATAAATACACCATCGCCCAGCTGCGCGCCGGGATGAATGTCAATGCCAGTAAGCCCGTGCGCGTATTCAGTCATCATCCGCGGAATCAGCGGCACCTTGTGACGATACAAAACATGCGCGAATCGCTGAATAGTCAAAGCACGAACACCGGGGTAACTGACCACAATTTCATCCATAGAAACCGCCGCCGGATCACCGTCATAGGCAGCGGCGATATCCTGTTTCATGGTTTCCCGGATAGCCGGAATTTGATCCAGCAAGGCACGCACAGCTTCTTCACTCAGCTCCATAATATCGCAATCATCGCAATGATCCCTGACACAACGATAACGTAACGACCGGATAACTTGATCAAGCAGTTCGGCATAAACATCGGACAAAATATTACCAATACTGTAAAAAATCGTCTTCATGCTGTAATGTCTGGTGCCCGAAAATCCCGGGAAAACTATTTCCAGCAACTTGTTGATAATATTGAAAATTTCCTGCTGTCGCGGCAGATTAAAGCCCTCAATATGATTAATACCTCTGGCATCCTTATAAGTAGTGCAGATTTTTCCTACCAATTCCTCAAGATAAGCGCCATCCGGCTTAGAGTACTCTTGATTGCAACACTTCGGTTTCATTGAACTCTCCCGTATTTCGGATTTGAGTTGAGTTGTAGTCGGAGCTTTCTGTCCTACTCAATATTTTGCACTTGCTCTCTGATCTTTTCCAATTCAGTCTTAAATTCCACCACAAGTGGAGTGATTTCACCGCCACCAGCCTTATTCCCGAGAGTATTTATTTCTCTTAACATTTCCTGCGTCAGGAAATCCAGACCACGGCCAACCACACTATCATTTTTACAAAACTGTCTGAATTGTCCAAAATGGCTCCGTAATCTGGTAATCTCTTCAGTCGCGTCGGATTTATCGGCAAAAATAACCATCTCTTTAACAACACGTTCATCAGCAGTATCGACAGACAATCCTTCCCGAGTGAGGCGTTCCAACATTTTTTCTTTAAGCTGCCCCGGAATAGCGTCCGTGAGTGGTTCCAGCCGTTCAACTAATTTCTCCAGATTATTCAAACGATCAGACAAATCATTCAGTAAATTCAGTCCTTCCTGCTCGCGCGTTTTATTTAAAGCGTCCAGCGCCAACTCCAATGCCCGGCTGAATACCAATCGCACATCTTCACGATCAACATCCGGAGCAACGGCTTCAACCACACCCGGAACCACCATCAAAGACGTTGGCGATATCTCGCCGGGTAAATCATACTTCTGTTTCAGCGTCAGCGCAACTTCTATCATTTTATCCAACAGCGGCTGGTTGATCCTGGCGGGAATGTCCCCGCTGTTTTCCTGAGAAAAATCCACCCTGACTTGTAGTGAGCCACGCGAAACATGCTGTCCCATCAAACGTCGCAAAAGCGGCTCGAAAGCAGCCAAACCATTCGGCATTCCGACTCTTATATCAAGTTGGCGACGGTTCACCGCCGAAATTTCAATATTGAAGCATACTCCCGCACCTGTAGCGCTTCCTTTGCCGAATCCGGTCATGCTTCGCATCTTCAAACTCTCCCGTGAGGCAAGGTTTATTTCACCTTGTGATCGTTTAACTCAGCGTCGACAATCTCTTGCCCGAACACCGGCTGCCATCCGCCCAAATCCGATGCACCGAGTCCGACAACAACGATTTTTTTGTCCGGTTCAAGTGATTTCCAAACAAAGGTGGTTTGCTTCATCGCTTTAAGACTCTCAATCTTCTGGGGCGAGTTTTCACCCATAGCACTGTAGTCAACAATAAAGTTGGTGGTGATGATTTCCGGCACCCCGAAACGGATTCGATTGCGCTGTTCCGTCGAGAGATAAAGCATGTTGTTCATGGCATAAAGCATAGCGCTTTGCACTGCGGTCAACCGTTTACGATCAGGTTGAGTAAACTTTTTGATAATCAGTCGATTGGGACTCCAGTCCCACAGGTTATTGCCGCTGACGCCAAAGACGAGATAAGCGTCTTCTTGTTCCGGGATAATCCAGGCAACGCAAATCTGTGACAGAGCAGTTGAGAGCACGGAACTGCGGTGATTCGAATATTTGCCGAGAATATCCTGTGCCAGGATTAACGGCTTATTGTAGCGCACATACTCTCGTTGCAAGACGGTTAAGTCCTGCTCTTCTTCAAGTAAAAATTTTCTGGCTCGTTGTACCGCCGCGTCCCGATGATAATCAGTAGAACGGCATCCGGCGCCAATAAACTGCATAACCACCAGTACCGGAACAACGATTAAAAAAAATTTCCCTCTGCCCATAACTGCTTTCCTTCCCGGATTTATTGCGAATCAACAATTTCGTCGGTAAAAATTCTTTTCCCTCAGCGAAACAACGACAAACCTGTAAAGTCTCGGAATTGCCGCGGAGACCCCGGACGGAAAACTAATATAATTCGGGTTGATGATAATGCCAGCCGTGCATAGAGAAAATAAGTTCAAGATCAGTCATGTGGTAACCCCACACTCTTTTTCTACTCGTTCCCCGCTTTCATACTTTTCATAAAATATGATTTTAAAAGTTGGAATTTTTACACACTATCTCCGTGAGAGACAACCCCCTCTCCCGGTTTTTCGGCATTGTTTATGGGGAATATTTTTCACACAAAGGCACAAAGGCACAGAGGGGGAAATCCGGATGGAGAATAAAAACGAGGAGAGGTTAACCATGTAGGACATGTAGGAATTGTAGGGAAGAATGGGCAATGGGAAGAGAAAAACCATCGTGATCGTTGTCAGCGCAGCAGTTGTCGTAATCGTGATCGATCTTCCTCCGGCATCCCAACGCAAATCCCGATTATGACTAAATACCTTGCCGCCTCATTTCGGACACTTTTTCAGAAGCTTGTCCTCGCCTCCAGATAGCGACAAGAGCGGCACCGGCCCTTTCATGATAAAAAAATTCTCCATAAAAAAATTATCCGACCAGTCGCACTTTTCGCATTTCACCACAAATTCCCGTGAAGACCCAGTTTAGATCATCATGCCAATGTGATAAAATCTTGAAGGCGGCAAAGCAGATAAAAAGGCAAGGAGACAAGCTTGTATTTTTTCCCTGATGGCAGCGTTATATCCTGAATACATGTTTTACCTGAGTGTATCCTGAAAGCCAGCTTGCAGTCGCTATATTCCATGAAAACATGAAGAGACCTCAACTTTCCCTCCTTTCCCGATTTTACCTCTACAGGAATAATCGTGGTGTCTTGCTGAAGCAAATAATCTACCTCCGCCGAGGCACCTTGTTTGTCGCGGTACCAGTAGGCAAAACGGAATAATTGATTATCATTGCGTTTTCAAGCAGATCAAAGGCCTCGCTCATCTCCCTGCTTCGAAACGAAGAACCTCCGAAACCATCATATTTCACGAGCAGCCCGGCATTTTCAGGAGAATGTTCAATAATATGCCTGATGTATCCCGCTTTCACTTCGGATGAGTACTTCCCGGCATCGTCAAGATATCCTGTAAAAATAGAGTCGTATATGGAGTTGATATCAATGAAAGAGCGGGCTTCGGCATATTTTGCGACGGCTTCAGGCATTCCTCCAACCGCAAGATATGCATAATATTTTTCAAGAAAGTGATTATGCATGGCGCCTGAGATATCCGACAGCGGGTCTGCAAAACAAATATGTTCAATAACAGCCTTCTCATTCAGCGCCCAAAGAAACTCTTCGAAATCAGCGGGAAACATACTAATTGTCTTTTCCCCCTCGATAATTTAGAATTCGAGAGTGATACCTCGAACTTGGAATGATTCAAACGAATAGAAAAAGAGTGAGGGGTTTCCTTTCAGGCACTAATTATTGGCTTATTTTTCGGAAAGTACTTGTTTAAAACGCCAATCCGGGCTATTGTTACGAATGGTTCGGCGGCAAGCGCCCGTATTTGACATTCAATCTCACAAGCACGCCGTACCGGTTAATGCAACCTCGTTTGTGTGTCAGCATTTATAAAAATCGGGTATTGAAAACAAAGTCGAAAAATCGGGATGATAGCAGTGGAATTCAAAAATATATATATTCATATTCCCTTTTGCGAACAAAAATGTGATTATTGCAGTTTTTATTCTGTACCCAATCCGACACCGTTGTTAATAGATGCATTTCTGGATAAAGTCGACACCGAACTGAACAGTATGGAGTTGCTTCAGCCAGTAGACAGCCTTTATCTCGGGGGCGGCACTCCAACAATACTCGGAGAGCACCGTCTGAACCGGCTGATAGAAATTATCCGGCAGCGAATCCCTCTCCATCCGGACGCGGAAATTACTATTGAATGCAATCCGGAATCATTTGATCAAGCGCGAATGAAAGTTCTCGATGGATTTGCCAACCGTTTCAGTATCGGCATACAAACATTTAACGATCAATTACGGCAAATGCTGGGACGTAAAGCCGCCAGGAAACACATTGATCGGGCATTGCAACTGGTACATGGCCGTAACGTCAATATTGATTTGATTTATGGCATTCCGGGTCAAACACTAAAACATTGGCAAGAAGAACTCAAAATTACTGTTGAGGTTGACATCTCCCACCTCTCCTGTTACGCGCTGACACTTGAAGAAGGAACTGCGCTGGCACGAAAACTAAATGGCGCCATACCCTCTGTTGATGACGAAACTACGGCCGCCATGTGGGAAGAGACCGGCAGCCATCTGGAAGACCATGGGTTTTCTCGTTATGAAGTATCGAATTACTGCAAAAAGGGAACGGAGTGCCGTCACAACCTGAACGTATGGTATGGCAAACCCTACTTGGGGATCGGTCCCGCAGCTGCATCGTTCGACGGAAGAATGCGCTGGCAGCAATCGGAATCGTTGAGTAAGTGGCTTAAAAATCATCCTCCCGAAAAAGATATTATCGCCCCTGAATATCGCATGGTTGAAATTTTTATCATCGGACTCAGAACCGCACGCGGTTGGACCCGGGAACGCTGGGAGGAAATACCTCTCCAGGATACGCTTCCCGTCAAATGGGAAACCATGCTGCGGCGAGCGTTTAAAGTAAAGAATCGCTATCCTGAACTTTTAGCCGCAGATCCTGTATCCATCCGACTTACGTCCCGGGGATTGCTTTTCTGGAACACGATTGCGGAAGCCTGGTTGGAGTAGTGTTCTGTGAACACTTAAAATTTCGCTTGGGTTGCGAAGATTTTTGATGAGAAATTCTAGAATCTTGGCAATTAGGAACAATTAGAGCAGTGGAGCTACAATGTTTGAAACATCATCTTTGCGATCTGAATTACGTCTTACAGGAATTGATATGGGTATTCGGTTCAAATGCAAGTTTTGCGAACTGAAATATGAATTACCCGAAGCATTTGCCGGCAAGATAGCGGAATGTGTCAACTGCAATAAACAGATAGAGATACCAGACAAGTCTGAAATTCCCCCGGCACTTTCCATAATGAAACCAACCGTCAATCCCAAGGCAATGCCGGCACTTGACATTTTTCAGCCAGACAAGCTGATTCGAAAAGTAAAGAACACAGGCCGGGTAAAAAAAGCCAGAACTCCAAAGGATGAAAAAGATATCGTTTTCCGATGCCACTCATGCAAACAAAAATATCGGCTCAATAAGGAGCTGGCCGGACGCTCTGCGGAATGCAGCAACTGCCAGACCACAATAATTATTCCAACCGTTTCGGACAGCGAATTCCTTGATCCTCATAAATCCACCCAGGCTGGCAACAATAACACGCGGGAAAAGAAAACGTCCGGGATAGGAAGCCAAGCTCGCGCACTCATTGATGGTGATGCCAACGAAACCATTTACGATATCGATCATAACCAGACGGTTATCCGCGAACCCGACAACAATGACAATAATTAGTGCCTGGCCGAAAATAAGCCAAGTCGTTTGTCGGTAGTTTCGTGGCAGAAACAAACGTGCACTATCCCACTGATTTGAATCTGCTCGAAATCCCGTTGTTATTATCTTCAAAAATGAAATAGGCGGCGTTTTGCCGCCACTACTATTGCGGGGCAATCTCGCCTTTTATCCTGCAAGGCAGGACGGCGCCGCACTAAATTTCCCACGGATCCAGAACAACGATAAGGTAGACAACACATGTCAGCAAAAAAAATATTAGTATTCTTAATCCTGATGATTGTCGTCGGAACGCCGATCGTCTGGAGAATTGTTAATGCCCCAACCGTCAAACCGCAAAAACAACCCGATGACTCCGGAGCAAAAGCGGTAGCGGTAGAGGTGGTTCAAGTTGATCGCCAAAAGTTGCTGGACCGCAAATCTTTTACCGGCACCCTGAACGCTTATTCTCAGTTTGATGTTACCCCGAAAATTACCGGCCGACTAATGCAAATGAGACTCCGTGCCGGCTCCCGGGTTACCTCCGGCGAGGCAGTTGCCATGCTTGATGACGACGAATACCGACTGGCAGTGGAACAGGCAGCGGCGGAACTGGAGGTGGTAAAATCCCAGCTTGATGCGGAAAAACGCCAGCTTGATTACGCACTAAGCAAATTCAATCGGAGCCAACGATTATTTGAGGGACATGCACTGTCACAGTCACAGTTTGAACAAGATGAAACTGCCTGGAAAACCGCTCAGGCCAACTATCAGGTTGCACTTTCGCTGGTGAAACAGAAAGAAGCCGCCTTGCGCGCCGCCAATGTTCGACTCAGTTACTGCACGTTGATCGCCCCAAATAATGGCGTTGATAAAAATTACTACGTTGCCAGAACCTATATTGACGAGGGAGCTTTAGTTACTCCGCAAACACCAATATTGCGCCTGGTAGACATTAACGCTTTACGTGCCGAAATTTTTATTATTGAACGGGATTATGCCCGCGTCAAAAGAGGGATGAAAGCAACGCTTACCACCGATGTTCACCCCGGTAAAAAATTTCCCGCCGAAGTTATTCATATTTCACCACAAATCGATCCCGCGAGCCGTCAGGCACCGGTAGAATTGCTGGTTCCTAATCCCAACCTGGCATTGAAACCGGGAATGTTTATCAGAGCCGAAATCGTCTTCAATACCAAGGATAACGCTATTGTTGTTCCTTTTGACGCGCTGTGTGAACGGAATGGCATTCAGGGGTTATTCAAAATTAATCCCGACGGTAAAAGCGCTTCTTTCGTGGCGGTGGAAATCGGCATTCGTGACGGTAATCTGATCGAAATTGTTTCTCCCGCCGATTTTGGCGGAAGAGTGGTAACTGTGGGAACGTATCTACTAGGAACCGAAGGTGGAAAGGTTATAGTTTTTAACCCTGATGCCAAAAAAACCAAGCAATACGAGGGTAGGTAACGTGTCTATCTCCGGATTCTCCGTCAAACGTCCAATTTTCACCAGCATGATCGCCATTCTGGTGATTACTCTCGGATTGGTATCTCTGGATAAACTACCGGTTGATCTGTTGCCGGATATTGAACGTTCAGTGATTAATGTTCGTTCTGAATACGAAGATGCCAGCCCCCAGGAAGTAGAAGAATCTGTCACCCGCCCACTGGAACAGGCCATGAGCGCCGTCAGTGGCGTTACAGAAATTCGTTCTTCCTCCTACGAAGGAACAAGTTCCATTAATGTTGAATTTACCTGGGGCACTAATCTTGATGCTGCCACCAGTGATATCCGGGATAGAATTGATCGCGCTCTGAAAAGACTGCCCGACGCCGTTTCGCGTCCCATAGTACGAAAATTTGACAGCGCGCAGATACCCGTTCTAATGCTTGGTTTTTCTTCCGATATGGACTTACTTACGGCCAAGGAGTATGTAGAAAATCATCTGCAACATCGACTGGAACGTCTGCCGGGAGTTGCCTCGGCCACCATCGGCGGCGGCGGTGAACGCAAAATTTTCATTGATTTAAATTTCAACAAAATCAAAGCGCTCAATCTCAGCTTCAATGAATTAACAGAACGCCTGATTCGGGGAAACATCAATACTCCCGGCGACAACATCGAGGAAGGTAGTAAAGATATCAGGATAAGAATCCCTGGTAATTTTGTCAATTTGGACGAGATTCGTGACACTGTAGTTTGTTATGCCAATAACGCGCCAATTAGAATCCGCGATATTGCAATGGTCAGATCACAAGCGGAACAACGTGACAATTTGAATCGGGTCGATTCCCGGAATACCATTCGTATTATCATCCACAAACAGTCCGGCACTAATACGGTCGCGGTGGCGAACGCGGTGCACCACGAGATGGAATTGATTAACCGCGGCTTACCGCAAGGCCGGCTGGTAATTTTATTCGACACCTCCGATTACATCCGACAATCAATTCAAAGCGTTGTTCAGGCCGCGGTTTTCGGCGGCATCCTGGCAATCCTGGTATTGTTGTTCTTCCTGCGCAGTATTCGCGCCACTCTGGTAGTAGCAATTTCAATTCCAATTTCCATAATGGCCTGTTTCACACTAATCTATTTTTCAGGGTTCAGTATCAATATCATTAGCCTTGGCGGTTTGGCGCTTGGGATCGGCATGCTGGTTGATAGTTCTATTGTGGTTCTGGAAAATATTATCCAGCATTATCATCTCGGCGACAACGATGGGCTGGCGGCGGAACGCGCTGCCAATGAGGTGGCAATGCCGATCCTGGCCGGCACTCTCACTACCGTAGTGGTATTTCTGCCTTTGCTGTTCATCGCCGGCATGTCAGGGGTTATGTTCCGGGAGTTGGCGATTGTTGTTGCATTCAGCCTGCTCTGTTCATTCTTTTCCGCGCTGACACTGGTACCGATGTTGACGGCACGCTTGCTGAATCCTTCATCCGGGAAACAACGAACCAGAACTTCTCTTCCGGTACGCATTTGTGAGCGTATCATGCTTGAAACAGAGAAATTGTATCTCGCGTTGCTGCGCCGGGCCATGCAACACCGGGTGATCACTATTCTTGTGGTAATAGCTGCCTTTGGGGGCAGTTTGGCGCTGATCCCGTGGGTTGGTACCGAACTGATGCCGAAAACCGATGAATCTGAAGTTAGAGTTTATTTTGAGATGGAACCCGGCACTCGGATTGACGTGGTTGAGCGTAAAATCATTGCGATGGAACGCATCATCAACAATGAACTTCGCGAAAATGAGCTGCGCATACTTCAAGTCAGCGCGGGCAGTAGCGGGTACCGCGCTGCCGGCTCACACGAAGGATCATTCCGGGTCAAACTCTCGCAACCGCATGAACGCAAACGCGCCAGTCAGGATATCGCCACCGCATTGAACCGGGCTCTAACCCATATACCCGGGGTTATTTGTCGTGTCCGGGTTGGCAGCAGCATCGTCGGACGCATCGTCGGCGGCTCAGGGGAAGACACCATCGATATTGATATTCGCGGCCACGACTTAAACATCGGTCAAAAACTCGCCCAACAAATCGCAGAACGCGCCAGACGTATGCCCGGTGTACTCGATGCCAAAATATCCCTTGAAAAGGGAGTCCCCGAACGCAATATCATCATTGACCGCGCCAAAGCTGCCGCGCTGGGTCTCGGCGTTCAGGATGTCGCCAACGCGCTCCGTATCCTGATTACCGGCGAAACCGCCGGTGTTTACCGCATCGGCGGTGACGAATATGATATTGTGATTCGCGGACACAGCGTGGACAAAATGTCCATTCAGGATATTCTTGATGTCACAATTGTCAATCGCTTTGGCAATCCTGTAGTCCTCAACAATGTCTTGCGCGAGGAAACCGGACTGGGTCCGTCAATAATCAACCGTAAGGATCGGGAACGGGTAATCTCCGTCAGTGTTAACGCGCCGGAACACCCTGCCGGTACCATCGTCAAGCGATTGCGAACTGCCATTGCCGATATTCCAATTCCCGATGGTTTTGCTATTTTATTCTCCGGCGCCTATGAAGAACAACAACGCTCCTTCAGAGAATTACTTTTTAGTCTGATACTGGCGATATTGTTAGTGTATATAGTAATGTCGTGTCAGTTTGAATCGTTGATTGATCCGTTTATTGTCATATTTTCGGTACCACTCGGCCTAATCGGTGTTATTGTTATATTACTGTTGACCGGTACAACTTTGAATCTGCAATCATTCATCGGTTGCATCATTCTTGCCGGAATTGTGGTTAATAATGCCATCCTGCTGGTGGATCAAATGAACCAGTTGCACAAACAAAGTACGGATGCCGTCAAGGTTGCATGCGATGGCGGACGGCGGCGGCTGCGTCCGATTCTGATGACTACGCTTACTTCATGTCTGGCACTGGTACCGATGGCCATCGGTATTGGCAGCGGAGAAGCACAAGCGCCAATGGCCAGAGCAGTTATCGGCGGCCTCTTGAGCTCAACTTTTATTACACTGTTTTTTATCCCGGTGATTTACTCGTTAATTCGTATGAAACACAAAAAACAATCCAACTGATCACGGATTCAGAACTATGGCAACAATTACTCACTCTTTGGCGGGGGCGAGGACGACACCCGAGGTAGTGCTCTGTAGTATTGACCCCGCACCAAAGGAAAGAATAAGGAATTACGTATGGCAACGCGTAAAAATAGCAAATCACGCAAATCGTCCGGAAACAGCTTTATTA